>JAITGZ010000138.1 GCA_031280335.1 Deltaproteobacteria bacterium
CTCCTCCCCGGGGCTTTTCGCAGCCCGCCGCGTCTTTCATCGCCTTCCAGCGCCCAGGCATCCGCCCGTCGCCCTTAATAACTTATTTCCACAAAAGCCATACCACGGATCATCTCCAATAGTACGGCCCTTCCTTCCTTATCCCTATACAATTGTCAAAGAACGCCACCCACGGCTCGCGCCGGGGAGACATCACCCCCCTGCCGGCTGAACCAAAAGGCCTTGCCGCCAGGGAAGAATATGTTTATACCTTGAACCGAAGGATTGTCAATCGGAAAAATAATATTTTTGTAAAACTATCCATGAACATACTCTACACCAATTTTCATTTCGCCGAAGGCGGCGGTCATACCACTTATATACTTTCGCTGCTGGAAAACAAGAAACACACCGCCCATGTGGCCTGCGCGGAGTCCAGCATCCTCTACCGCAAGTTGAAAGAGCGCGGCTACCCGCGCCTTATCCCCATTGACTTCTATTCCAAACCCAAAGATCTGACCAAAATCATAAAAAACACCCGGCGTCTGATCCGGGCTATTGAAGAGTATGACATAGATATTGTCCACACCAACGGCTCCCCTGACAATCGCCTGGCCCTGTACGCCTGCCCCTTCTGCCGCAAGCGCTTCAAAATTGTCTTCACCAAGCACAACACCATAAAAATACACGGCGTGATCTCCCTATGGCGTCTGAATAAATTCAATGACGCGGTCATTTTTGTTTCTGAAGTCGCCAAATTGGATTCCGTGGGGACGCACGCCAACCCGCGTTATCATGTCATTGAAAACGGAGTGGATCTGAATTACTGGCGCAAACAAAGTCCCATGCGCACCGGGCGCGCGATCCGCCTGATCAGCACGGCCGGAACCAGCCCGGCCAAAGGCTGGATTCATCTGGCCGAGGCCTTGCATGCCTTGCCTGAAGAGCAGCGCAGCCGTTTTTCATCCTCCCTGCTGGGACGACCCGCGCCGGCGGAGCTTAAAAGCAAGGCCCAGGAGTTTTGCGGCATGGAGTTTCCCGGTTTTTTCACGGACCCGCGCCCCCTGCTGGAAGAGGCGGATGTGGGTTTTATACTTTCTTACAAAGAAGCCAGCAGTTTCGCCTGCCGGGAAATGATGGCCATGGGGCTACCGGTGATCAGCAGCGATTTTTCCAACCATGTGAGAAATATTGACGAGAGCTGCGGTTGGGTAACACGCCGCCATGACGCGGAATCCGTCCGCCAGGTGCTGCTGCGTATTCTGGCCATGCCGCCGGCGGAGCTGGAGGCCATGAAACTGGCCGCACGCCGAAAGGCCGAACGAGATTTTTCCCTGGAAAAGATGATGGCGGAAACCAATGCGGTTTATGAGAGCCTTATGGTCAATTAAAATTTCCGGAGAGGAACAAATGCCTTTGAAATGCTCCAGCCTGCCGGTACTGACCTGGCACAGCGTGTGTGACGCGCCATATACGCTGTGTTTTCCGGTAGCGTTATTTGAGGAACATTGCCGGGTTCTGGCGGAAAAAGGCTGGTTCGGCGTTGGTCTGGAACAGGCGGAGGACTTTTTTTTGCATGGCCGGGAATTGCCCCCCCAATCTTTTTTGATCACTCTGGATGACGGTTATCTGGATAATTATGTTTATGCCTGGCCTATTCTGCGTAAATACGGGCACAAGGCGATTATTTTTCCGGTGGCGGAACGCGTTACGGCGGCATCCTCCGCCCGTGGAGCGGCCGGGCCGCGTCCCACTCTGGAGGATGTATGGGCCGGACGCCTGCGCGTGGAAGACCTGCCCCCGGCGGGGATGGAGATGGCGGATCGGAACAATCCGCTGGTCTGTAATGACTGGTTTTTTACCTGGGATGAAGCCAGACTGATGGCCGCGAGCGGAGTCATCGGCTTTGGCGGGCACAGCCTGCGCCACGGGGCGGTGTTCACCGGCCCGGAATATACGGACTTTCTGCGTCCCTCCGGGCGAAAAATCCCCTTTGACCTTAAAGTTGAAAACATGCCCTGGGGCCTGCCTGACTTCAGGCGCGGCGCGGAGCTTGCCTGCCGGGCCTTTCTGCCCTCCGCCGCGCTTTTGCGGGCTGTGGCCGGACTTGTCCCGCAGGAGGAAGAAGAAGCCGGGGAATTTTTCCGCTCCAGGGAGGGAGAGCTGAAGGAATTGGTGGCTTCCTTTCAGGGCAGGATGGGCGAATACGAAACGGAAGAAGAGCGCCGAAAGCGCGTTTTATCCATACTGCAAAGCAACCGGAACATCCTGAACCAAGAATTGGGCATGGAGGCGCGTAGTTTTTGCTGGCCCTGGGGGCATCATGGAGCTTTTGGACTGGATATGGCGCGCGCAGCAGGGTTTGAAGTGTTTTACCATGTCTCGCCAGGCCCCAACCCACCGGGACGGCCGGGGTTGATCCGGCGCCTCAACGCCAAACGCGACACGAACAGGACATTGAACCGCCTGCGCATATACAGCCGCCCGTTATGGGGCGAAATTTACCGGCGGATCAGAAGATAAAATAATTTAAACGTGAAATGCCTTATGTAAACGCTGATTTATTCTCTTGAGGGTGCCTTGCCGTTATATCCGCTCATATTTTTCCATTATCTCCGGTTTTTCCAGCAGCTGCCGCAACATGTACGAATGGAGAATGCCAGCGCGCGTCTTGGCTTTTTCCAGGTCTATGTTGAAAAGTTCCTTAATTTTGTTGATGCGGTAAGAAACGGTGTTTTTATGCACGAATAGGGCGTCCGCCACCTGCTTCAGGTTCTTCATGTAATAGATATAGAAAAAGGCGGTTTTCAGGTATTCCGTGTTGTTGGCCGCGTCATATTCAATGATGGGCTTGCATTCGTTGGAGGTAAAGCCTTCCAGCCCGTTTCCCGTTTTGGCCCGCATGAGCAGATCATAGGCTTTATACTCGTCATAGACGGCGTAGAGCCGATTACTTTGCAGCCTGGAAAACAGCAGCGCCTTTTTGGCCTGCCGGCGGTGTTCATCCAGGGTGTAGGCTTCGGTGAACGTATCGCTGAAACCCACGCGTATATGGTGTTCGTGTAAAAATCCCTGCGCCCTGCCCTGATAGATTTGCAGAATGTTCTTGTCCTCTCCCGTGTCGATAAGCACAACCAGATCATTGTCGTAAATGACGGGTATGGAGCGAGAAAATGACTGTAATATGTGCGTTTTAAGCTCTTCGCTGTAATAATCGTGAACATTGTAGTGTTCCGTATCATAAATGGCCACAAGGTACTCCCGGCTGTTACGCACTATGGTCTGGGCCAGACGGTTGTCAAAACTTCTTTTGTCCGGAACCCTCCCATAAAAGTAATCCGTGAGTACATTGCCTTGTTCCGCGTCCGTATAAGCGTTTTTCTGATAAAGCATGTCCAACATGCGGCTGACCATCAGACTGAACCTGTGCAGAAAGCTTAGACTGTGTTTTGTGAGAGCGGAAGCGTCTTCCAAGCAGAGCAGATAGCCCACGGTATGTTCACCGGAATGCATATTGACGACGCAAAGCTGCAACGGACTGGCGGTGCATCCGGCAATAAACGGCGTTTCGCTTTGCGCGGCCTGCCTTACATCATTATTCATGGCAATGAAAGCGGAGATATGCTCGTGGCTGATGTACCCCTTGGCAATCTTCTCACGCCATATCTGGTCGTTCGGGACGATGCTCTGTGAACTGGCCAGAATCCTGTAGTTGCTGTCAAGAACAATAATGGGGTTGACAACGGTTTCGGCCGCCAGATCAAGCATCTGCGCCAGGCTCTTCCGCTCCAGAAAGGCGTCCAGCAGCAGGCTGGACTGCCCCAATACATCCCGTTCGGATTCCACAAACTCGCGGCACGCGTCAAACAGGCTTTCTTCCGTAAACTGGGGCGGGAACAGGATAATGGAGTTGTCGTAGGTGTTTTGTGGCGTAAAGTTGTCAATATCCTGCGCCAGGAGAAGCGTCATGCCTTTTATAAAGCGCAGCGTGTTCTGGATTTGGCTGAGACGGCCAATGTACAGTACGCTACGCTGAAAGGCGGTATCCGCCTCAATGCGTCCCACCGCCGTAAACAGCGACGAACGCGAACTCAAAGCCACCACATGCGGAGAGAACCCCTGAACATGCAGTATGAGGTCCTTAAGCTGCTGATTGATCATGCCCTCTCCTCACAATGCCGTTTATGACGTGAACCACGCTGTGCTTGAAACCGTACTGAGGACAACTATTTTATGCTTACAACACATTGTTCTCTCACGCAAGTGTCCCCTGCACAATATGCGCAAAATAATTTCAGTGCCGGCCTATTGTAACAAATATTCCTTCAGCGCAAGTTAATCTTAAGCTGAAACAGGCCGGATCAGCCAAGGCCAGCGCCTCTGTACTCTCGACCAAGGGGTTGGGGCGACAGCCCAAAAAATTCGGGCTGATAAAATGCCCAAAGAGGAGGATGCCGTAGTGAGTTTACACACCCAATTTGCCGATCATGTGAGTGCGTGGCGCATGCCGCTCCATGCGGAAGATCACGCCATGCCCGAAGCTGTTCCGCAAGCTGCTATGCGAGGAAGACCTCACCCACTAAATTTATGGAGATATCATGAATCGCACTGTCAATGTTACACGCAGAACATCAATTAAACAGGTGGCCGCAGCCGGGCTGCTCGCCTTTTCTCCGCTCTCGTGGGCAACGGCCCTGGTCCGCGAAGCAAAGGCCGCTCTGGCGCGGATCAAACTTTCGGAGTGCAAAACCTACCGCTCAAGCTGCGCCATGGAGTGCCTGCACTGCAACCTGACCGCCTTTGTCTATAACAACAAGCTGATCAAGGTCGAAGCCAGCAAAGACTTCAACGTAAAGTGCTGTCTGCGGGGCATAAGCAGGACAAAGTGGGTATATCACAAGAAAAGGCTGACCACGCCGCTGCTGAGAACAGGCAAAAAAGGCAGCGGAGAATTCAAATCCATCACCTGGGACGAAGCCTTTGATCTTATCGAGAAGAACATCAAGCAGACCATAGCCGAATATGGTCATGAAGGACTCTTGCTCAATACCGGCTCAGGTCATATGGACACGATGCAGAACTCCATGTCTCATGCGTTCTTCGATTATCTCGGCGGAGCAACGCGGCCTGTCGGCACGCTGTGCTGTTCAGCGGTGTCAGAGGCCATGATTCCCATGGTGGGGATACGCTATGCCGACACGCGCGACACCATCAAAGACAGCCGCTATATCCTGTGCTGGGGCAATAATCCGGCCGTAACCATGCAGGCTTACTTCAAAGACTATCTGGAAGCCCGGAAGAACGGGGCCAAAATCGTGGTTATTGACCCGCGTTTCAGCGAAACCGCCGCCAGGGGCGATGAATGGGTTCCCATCGTGCCGGGCACGGACACCGCCCTGGCCCTCGGCATGATCCGCGTCATCATGGAAGAAAGGTTGTACGATGCGCCGTACCTTAAAGCCCATACCGGGGCCGTGTATCTGGTGGATGCGGACGGCCGGCAGCGGCGCGCGGATGCCGCGATCAAAGACAGTTACCTGGTGTATGACACGCTGACCAGGCAGACCGTGCGCCATGACACCCCGGGCATTGATCCGGCCCTGACCAGGGACGAGTTGCCTGCGGGCTTTGCCTACACCACCGTGTTCGAGCTGATCCGCAAGGAATCCGCGCCCTGGACCCTGACGAAAGTGGAGGAAGAGACGGACGTGCCGAAGCAGACAACGCTGCGTCTGGCCAGAGAATACAGCTGCAACAAACCGTCCATGCTGATACAGAACATGTCCGGCGCGCAGCGCACGGAATTTGGCGCGTTTGTCGTGGCCAGCCAGTTTTACCTCGCCTTGCTCACCGGCAACGTGGGTAAAGCCGGAGGCGGAGTTATGGACGCCGGCGGGGTTACGCAGATGATCAAAGTCAATCCGCCCATCCCTCCCGCCCCCAATGTCAAAAAGATCAAGCCCATACCCATCAGCAATATCGGCGCGGCGGTGTACAGCGGTAAACCGTATCATATCAATTTTTGGTGGATTACCACCACCAGTCCCATGACCCAGTTCCCCAACACGAACATTGTCCGCAAAGCCTTGGAAAAAGTGCCGTTTGTAGTCGTGGTGGACAATTTGATGACCTCCACAGCCAAATACGCGGACCTGGTACTGCCGACCACCACTGTTTTTGAAGAAACAAGCCTCATGGCGGGCATACGCAGCCATTACGTGCAGCTCATGGAAGAGGCCGTGCCCCCTCCCGGCGAGGCCAGGCCCAACCGCTGGATTTTCGCGCAGCTCGCCAAACGTTTCGGATTTGGCGAGGTGTTTGACAAGCATGTGGAGCATTTTATCAATACCTGCCTTGACGGGACGGGCATTACCCTGGAACAGTTGCGCAAGAGTCCGGTAAAACCCGTGCCCTATCCATGGATACCCTTCAAAGACGGCGTGTTTCGCACTTCCACCAAAAAAGCGCACTTTTTCATTGAAGATTGGACCAAACATGGCTTCCCCCCCATCGCCACTTACATGCAGGTGAAGGAATCCCCCAAAGGCTCACCGGAACTGGCGCAAAAATATCCCCTGATGGCGGTACAGCGTAAGCTGGCGCGCAGCGTACATTCCAGCCACGGCATGAATGAATGGATTCTGGACGTACACCGCGCCAAGGCCAACGTGATCATTCACCCGGAAGACGCCCGGCCCCGAGGCGTCCAGAATAACGGATGGGTGCGGGTGTTCAATGAGCGCGGGGAACACCGGGCGGTGGCCGTGGTCACCCGGCAGATCAAACAGGGGGTTGTATGCCTGGATAACGGCTGGTGGGAGGAGCAAGGCGGCAGCAGCAGTGTGGTGACCAACGACCAAATCGGCATTCTGGGTAACGGGCATTGTTGCAACAGCACCCTGGTTGATGTCAGAGCGGAGGCGTAACATGGTAAAACAATACGGTTTTTTTGTGGATATGAGCGGATGTTACGGCTGCAAGACCTGCACCATGGCCTGCGTATCGGAAAATACCACCTCCAAGGGGGTGCTGTGGCGCAAGGTCAGAGAATTCAATACGGACGACCCGAGCAGCGGGGCCTTTCTCTCCATGTCATGTAATCACTGTGATAACCCGCAATGCCTGAACGCCTGCCCTGCCAATGCGTACAACAAAAGGCCCGACGGCATAGTGGTGCAGGATCACGAGCGCTGCATAGGCTGCCGTATGTGCGTCATGGCCTGTCCTTATAACGCGCCCGTGTTTGACCCGGACGAGGGCAAAACCAGCAAATGCAACCTGTGCGCCGAACGTCTGGACGAAGGGCTGGCCCCCCGCTGTGTAGAGTCCTGCCCGGCGGCGGTACTGCGCTACGGAGAAATAGACGTCCTGCGCCAAGAATACGGCGCGAGCCTTGCCCGCATTGTGGACCGGTACAAATTCCCGGATCCCTCCGTCATCCGGCCCAATATCGTCATCATCCCCGCACGCATGGTGCCTTGAGGAGAACGAACATGACAAACTACGAACTGCCTTTAGTGTTCTTTACGGTTCTTTGCCAATGGGGAGTGGGGGTACTGGCGGCGACAACCGCGCTGCAATACCTGGCCCCCGCGCTTGTTCAGGAATATGTGCGGACAGGAAGGATGCGCCTTTTAGCCGTTCTGGTCTTCGCGGCGGTGGCGCTGGGCACTCTTCTTTCCCTGGGGCATTTGGGGACGCCTTCCGGGATGTTCCGGGCCTTCTCCGGTTTCGCGCATTCCTGGCTGAGCCGGGAAGGGCTGGCCTTTCTCGTTTTAAACGCGGTCACGCTGGCCTGGACAGTCGTATTTTTTCTTCATCCGGGTAATGCCAGTCTGCAGCGAAAGCTGGGGCTGCTGGCTTCACTGGTGGGGGTAGTGGCCGTTCTGGCCTCCGGTCAGGTCTATTACCAAATGATCGCGCACCCGTTCTGGCATACGCCGCTGACGCACATAAACTTTGTGGGCACAGCCCTGCTCTTGGGTTTTGCCACGGCAGGCATCGCATTCCGTACCGGCATAACGCCCACGCCGCCGCCCGGCGTACTGTCCGCAGGGCTTATCCTGGGGACAGTCATGGTATTGACGGCGCTGCTGGGTTATTCCGGCGGATTGTCCCAGCAAGGACCGCTTCTGGAAAGCGCAAGACTGCTGTTCGGCTCCTCCTGGCTCCTGGCCGGGTTTATCGCGTTCGCGGCGTTTTTGCCCGCTGCTCTGGCGGTCTGCATATATCGCAACGTAACGCTGTCCAAAGGCATGGCCTGCGTTTACATGGCCCTGTTTGCGGCAGGCGCCGTGTGCAGCCGTATGTTATTTTTCGGCTCCGTCATGCGCCAACCGTGGTTTTGACATGGCGCGACAGGTAACACGGCGAACAACCTATTGAAACATTACATCTAGGGAAACACTGATTAATTCTGGGCTCCGCCCCGAACCCCGCTGGGGGGAATTATTCCCCCCAGACCCCCTTACTATTTTTTAGCCGCAAAGCGGCTAAAAACGTATGCGGAGTGCAGGGGGATCAACCACCTGCCGGGGGAGTTTGAGGGTGCAAAAGGGGCATGTTTGCCCAGGCGTTGCTTTACCTCTGCCATCCCTCTGCACAACGGCAAGGCACCCTCAAGAGAATAAATCAGCGTTTC
>JAITGZ010000212.1 GCA_031280335.1 Deltaproteobacteria bacterium
GATAAAATTATCCTCCGTTTCACCGGAACGGTGCGAAATAATGGTGGTGTATCCGGCCTGTTTCGCCATTTCAATGGTGTCCAGAGTCTCGGTGAGGGTACCGATCTGGTTAAGCTTAATCAGGATGGAATTGGCCACGCACCGGTCAATGCCTTCGGACAAAATCGCCTGATTGGTAACAAAAATATCATCACCCACCAGTTGAATGTCATCGCCAAGGGCCACGGTCAACTCGCGCCAGCCATCCCAATCGCCCTCAGCCATGCCGTCTTCAATGGAAATGAGCGGATATTTGCGGGTAAATTCGCCCAGCCATTTTACCATGTCTTTGGAACTCAAGCTTTTCTTTTCCCCGGCCAACACGTATTTGCCGTCCTTGTAGAATTCGGAGGAGGCCACATCCACGCCCAAGGCTATTTCTGAACCGGCCCTGTAGCCGGCCTCTTCAATCGCCCTGACCATGTATTTGAAAGCCTCGTCATGACTGCTCAAATT
Source organism: Deltaproteobacteria bacterium (assembly GCA_031280335.1). Lineage (GTDB taxonomy): Bacteria > Desulfobacterota > Desulfovibrionia > Desulfovibrionales > Desulfovibrionaceae > WRHT01. Next base: position 496 of record JAITGZ010000212.1, read on the forward strand.
GGGAGCAAAGCCTCCCTCATCGCCCACGCTGGTAACATGTCCATCCCCGGCCAGAATGGCGCGCAGGCAGTGAAAAGTCTCCGCCCCCATCCTGAGGGCATCGTGAAAAGTCTTAGCCCCCACAGGCAGGATCATAAATTCCTGAATATCCAAATTATTGGGCGCGTGAGCGCCGCCGTTGATGATGTTCATCAGGGGTACCGGCAGCACTTTGGAGTTTACGCCGCCCAGATATTGATACAGAGGCATGGCCAAAAAATTGGCCGCGGCGCGGGCTGTGGCCATGGATACGCCCAAAATGGCGTTGGCCCCCAGACGGGACTTGTTATCCGTGCCGTCCAGATCCAGCAGGGTGTTATCCACCTGCACCTGACGCAGGGAGTCATACCCCACTATATTTTCGGCAATTTCACCGTTCACATGTTCCACCGCCTTGCTTACGCCCTTGCCGCCGTAACGCTTTTTATCGCCGTCACGTAATTCCAGCGCCTCACGCGTGCCGGTGGAGGCACCAGAAGGCACTGCCGCGCGGCCTATATGCCCAGACTCCAGAGAAACCTCCACCTCCACCGTGGGGTTGCCGCGGGAATCCAAAATTTCTCTACCCCAGACCGACGTAATGACGCTCATTATCCATACTCCTTAATTTATTGTGAATGCTCAATCCATTTAAGGCTTCACCCTTGCAGCGATCGTTTATGCATATACAACAGACGCAAGCCTTCAAGCAACAGATCCGGTCTTACCACATCAAAGCAGCTTGTAACCTTGGACAGCGCGGGAGCGAATCCTCCAGTGGCCAGCACAAAACACGGTTGGGACAATCCCTTGGATAAGCGTGCGCACAGCCCCTCGGTCATGGCGGCAAAACCAAAAATAAAGCCGTGATTCATGCTGACGCTGGTGGAACGCCCCGGCAAGGGAAAAGAATCGTCCGTCTCCAGACTGACCGCCGGAAGTTTGGCCGTACGGGAGGAAAGTACCGAGGCGGAAGAAAGCACCCCAGGGCAGATAAGCCCGCCTAAGTATGCGCGCCCCTCCACACAGTCAAAAGTGGTGGCTGTGCCGTAATCCACGCAGATAATGGAAGCGGGTGCCGGAAAAAGCTCCCTGGCCGCGTAAGCGCCCACCAGACGATCAGCCCCTACCTGGGTGGGTTCGGCATAACAGTTTTCCAGCGGCACAGACAAATCTTGCGGCACCAGTACAAGGCTGTGCCCAAGGTAATCCGTACAGGCCAAACGCAGGGGCGGATCCAAACCGGGAACCACCGAACAGGCCAGCACGGCCTCAATGTCGTCCGGCTCACAGCTGCAACGCCGCAAAATCTGCAGCAGCAAAAGCCCCAGATAGTCCGCCGTGTAATCACGGCTGGCCGGCAGGCTGAAAGAATTCTTCAGGCCGCCGCCGTCCGCGAGACCTATCTTTATATTGGTGTTCCCTATGTCCAAAAGCAGCACAAACGCCATGTCCAAGACCTCACAAGCCCCTCCTGGGGGGCGCATGTTTGCGGCGCGAGTCATGTTGCCCGCAAATCGCCCCCGACACAAGTAAAATTATGGGGCTGCGGGACGATCCGTCAGACGACGACGCATTTCCGCCAGCAGCACAGCCAGATCGTCCGGCTCGCCGGGACGGTGATCTTCGGAAAAAAGCAGGGCTGACATATAAAAAACCGAACCCAGGCTCAGCCCTTGGGCCGCGCTGGCAGAAAAAACGCGCAGGCGGGCGGCGGCATAGGCGCGATCTTTTTCTTCCAGGGACTCCAGTGAGTCAGCGCACATGGCATAAAGACGGGACAAAAAAAGCGCTTTTTCGCGCATGGCCGCATCATAAGCCGAGTTGTCGCCGGCAATCAGAGCGGCCCCGCCCCGCGCCTCCAGGGTCGCAACCCTGGCCGAGGCTTCTTCCAACAAAGTCAAAAAGGCATTGCGCACAGGCTTTCCCCTTCATTTATAAATTTGACCATATTTGCAGTTCAAAACAATTTCAACTCCTCCATAGTCCTTCACCTGGCGCGTGTCAAAGAGCCTCCCTCCATGCCTCTGATAAAATATGCGTCCAAAGACAGGCCAAGCCGGATGAAAAGCTGAAAAGACATATTTTATCAAGGCGCGTACCCTGCGCGATGGGAATAAAGCCTGAGCTGAATTTTTTAAAAAAAATCCCCCTGCCCCCTTTTCAAATAAAAAATCGTAATTATTTACCCCCTGCTGAAATCAAAAGGGCGATCCGGGCGGCAAAAGCCAACCAGGACGTCCGGATTTTTCCCGGATTTTCGCGCACTGGCGCGCGGCTTTTCGGGCCGGCCGCAGGCTGGCGCGGCCATTGCGCGGCCTAAATTCAATTTAATAAATATTTGGAGGAATTGAAGTATGAAATTTTCACCCCTGAATGATCGTGTTCTGGTCAAGCGCCTGGAAAGTGAAGAAAAAACCGCCGGCGGCCTGTACATACCCGACACGGCCAAAGAAAAACCTTCCAAGGGGCAGGTTGTGGCGGTAGGCCCAGGTAAGCTCGCGGAAAACGGCAAACTTGTAGCCACCACCGTTAAAGCCGGCGACCTTGTGCTTTTCAACAAATATGCCGGCACGGAAATCAAATTGGATGGCGTGGATCATCTGGTCATGCGCGAGGATGACATTCTGGGCGTCATCGCCTAGAAACACACGGCCCCAGGAGCGTTCCCGGCGGGGAGCGCGCCTCTTCGGCGGAGACTGAACCTTCGCCTTGGTATAATCACAATAAACAGCTTTCTGTTCTTTCAGGAGGAACCCAATTATGTCCGCAAAAGAAATTCTTTTTGACTCCCAGGCACGCGAGCGTCTTTCCCGCGGAATCGACCAACTCGCCGATGCCGTAAAAGTCACTCTTGGCCCCAAGGGCCGCAACGTGGCCATTGAAAAATCCTTCGGCTCGCCCGTCATCACCAAGGACGGCGTTACTGTGGCCAAAGAGATTGAACTGACCGACAAGTTTGAAAACATGGGCGCGCAGATGGTGCGTGAGGTCGCTTCCAAAACCAGCGACGTGGCCGGCGACGGCACCACCACCGCCACTGTGCTGGCCCAGTCCATATACCACGAAGGCGTTAAATTAGTGGCCGCCGGGCGCAACCCCATGGCCATAAAACGCGGCATTGACAAAGCAGTGTCCGCCCTGGTGGCGGAACTGGGCAATCTGGCCAAACCCACCCGCGATCAAAAAGAAATCGCCCAGGTCGGCACCATTTCCGCCAACTCCGATACGGCCATCGGCAGTATCATTGCCGAAGCCATGAACAAGGTCGGCAAAGAGGGCGTAATCACTGTGGAAGAGGCCAAAGGCCTGGAAACCACTCTGGATGTGGTGGAAGGCATGCTCTTTGACCGCGGTTATCTTTCTCCCTATTTCGTGACCAATGCGGAAAAAATGGTCTGCGAACTGGATGAGCCGCTGATTCTGATCAACGAAAAGAAAATTTCCACCATGAAAGAAATGCTTCCGGTGCTGGAGCAGGTGGCCAAAATGAACCGCCCGCTGCTGATCGTGGCTGAAGATGTGGACGGCGAAGCCCTGGCCACCCTGGTGGTGAACAAACTGCGCGGCACCCTGCAGGTGGTGGCGGTAAAAGCCCCCGGCTTCGGCGACCGGCGCAAGGAGATGCTCAAGGATATCGCCGTACTCACCGGCGGCCAGGTGGTTTCCGAAGACATGGGCATCAAGTTGGAAAATATCGGCATCAACGACCTGGGTACGGCCAAACGCATCCTTGTGGATAAGGAAAACACCACCATCGTTGACGGGGCTGGAAAATCCGACGACATCAAGGCTCGCGTGGCCCAGATCCGCGCTCAGATTGAAGACACCACCTCGGACTACGACCGTGAAAAACTGCAAGAGCGCCTGGCCAAAATAGTTGGCGGCGTAGCTGTCATCCATGTGGGCGCGGCCAC
>JAITGZ010000225.1 GCA_031280335.1 Deltaproteobacteria bacterium
GGGTGAGGATTAAGGTGTGCCCGTGGCTTTCGGTCAAAAGGGGTTCAAATTTCATGGTGTCTTCTCCTGATGCCCGCCCGCGCTGAAGACGCGGGCGGGCTGGGGGTTATTTCGGCGGACCTTCCCACCAGTACATGGCGGTAAGAGAACCTTCCTGGCAAAGGACGTCTTTTTGGTTCAGCACGCGGAAAGAAAATCTGATCATGCCGCGATCCGGCTTGGAGTTGGAGCGTTTAGCCTCCAGTATGCCGATTTCGCAGCGTATGGTGTCGCCGAACATGACCGGGCCGGTGAACTTCCATTCTGTGGACAGGGCGGCGATGGCCCCTTCGGTCAGGCCCATGCGGTGCTGCAGGCCGGTGGCTATGGAGGCCACGAGCATGCCGTGGGCTAAACGGCCGCCGAACTGCGATTGGGCCATGGCCTGCGCGTTCGTGTGCAGTGAGGTATTGTCCCCGCTCAGTCCGGCAAAGGCCATGACATCGCTTTCGCCTATGGTTCTGCCCATGGACATGAATTTTTTGCCTGGTTCAAAGTCCTTGCCGTAGAATATTTTGGGTAAGTCAGCCATTTTTTGTTTCTCCTTGAAAGGTTTTTTGGTCAGACCAGACCGATGGAGGCCAGAACAAGGGCCATGATCAGGCCGCAGCCCGCGCAGAGGCAGGTGATGGCGAACATGTGCGGGTAAGCCTTACGGTAAACCAGCCCGGTTATGACCATGAAGGTGATGTTGGGGCCGGCGTGGGGCAGAGAATCCAGCACACCGGCGGCAATGGTGCAGATGCGGTGAAAAACCTCCGGGTTTAGCCCCATATCCATGTAACTCTGCCCCATGGTGTTCATAAAGATGGTCAGGCCGCCGGAGGAAGAACCGGTGATGCCGGCCACCACGTTCACGGCCATGGCGGCGGAAACCAGGGGGCTGAAGTGGTCGCTCATGCTCATGGCAAAGTTGATGAAGCTTTTGAAAGCGGGGGAGGAGGAAACCACCCCACCCACCCCGACCACGGCGGCTGTGTTGAGAATGGCCATGATGCTGCCTGCGCCGCCCGTGTTCAGGGCGGTGAAAATCTTGCCCTTAAGCTGCTTCCAGAAGAGCAGGCAGGACAGGGCTATGCCGCAGGTCAGGGCGAGGCAGACAGCGTAGAGCGAATTGACTTTTTGCAGGTTGGCCACAAAAATGAAAACGAGTATGGCAATGATAGGGATGATGGACGTAAGGACGGGAGGAAGGGCGGCGCGTTCTTCGGGGGTCAGGTCGGCCACCACGTCCTTTTCGCCCGGCACGAAGTGTTCGCCTCTGGCGCGGTAACGCCGGTCAGCCCAAAGCAGATAAAGATAGCCGGTGATGAATATGGTTATGGCCGAACCCATGCCCACAATGGGCGCGGCGGTGGCCGTGGTTTTCAAAAAGGCGAACTGGGTGGGTATGATGTTGGTCAGGGCCGGCGTGCCGGGCACGGAGGTCATGGTGAAGGTGCCCGCGCCCAGAAGAATGGCCGCAGGCAGCAGGTTTTTGTTTACGTCCGCCTCTTTGAACACATACAGGGTTATGGGGTACATGGAAAAAACTATGATGAACACGCTCACTCCGCCGTAAGACAGGATGGCGCTGGCCAGGATAATGGCCAGGATGGAGCGCTTGACGCCGAAAATATCGACTATTTTATAGGATATGGTGCGCGCCGCGCCGCTCTTGCCCATCATCTCGCCAAAGACAGCGCCCAGAAAGAACATGATCAGAAAGGTGCCCACAAAGTTCTTCATGGCTACGGCATAGCCGTCGGTCAGGGTCTTCCACAGGGGCAGATCGCTGGTGAAGATGATTAGCACAGAGCAGAGCAGGCAGGCTGGGATGACGTGCATCCCCTTGAAAATGATATAGATCATTAAACCGATGGCCGCGAGCAGGCCGATTACTCCCAAGGTTTCCATAATGGTTGTCGCCTTTTTTGCAGGTTGTCGCGCAATGGAGCAAAGCCTAAACGCCCATCAAGCCTTCCTGGAAGATACGCGGGTCCATGCTCTTGAGCTGCTTGACAATGGGTTTGAACTCCATGTGCGGGTAAATGTCCCGTTCCGGATCAATGCCGGGGGCGACCTCGGTCAGTTCTATGCCTTCAGGGGTGAGCCTGAAGACGCAACGCTCCGTCACATAGATGATGTTCAGTTTTTCCCGCAGGGCAAAGATGGAGCTGAAGGATATCTGCTCGATCGTTTTAAGAAATTTTTTGTTTTTGCCTTCCTGGACAATGACGAGCTTGCCGTCTTTGACCAGGCACTCAAAGCCGCCGGCAGTGAAGCCGCCGCAGAAGACCACGGCGCGCGTGGCCTGGGTGATATCCACAAAGCCGCCGCAGCCGGCCAGGCGCGGGCCGAAGCGGGTAACATTGATGTCCCCCTTGGGGTTGATTTCGGCGAAGCCCAGAAAAGCGGTATCCAGGCCGCCGCCGTTATAGAATAAAAACTGGGTGGCCATGGGCACATTGGCCCAAGCGTTGTAAGAAGAGCCGAAGTGGGGCCCGCCGCCGGGCACGCCGCCGATCATGCCGGATTCGACCGTCAGCACAAAGTCGCCGCCCCGGCCTTCCTCATTGGCGACCATGGCGATGCCTTCGGGTATGCCTATGCCCAGGTTGATGACCGAGTCGGGTTTGACCTCCAGGTAAGCGCGGCGGGCGATGATTTTTCTTTCGTCCAGCTTGAGTCTGCCGAAGCCGGCGGAGGGAGACTGGCAGCGCCCGGAGATCACCGGGTTGTATTCTTCCAGCGGGGTCTGCCGGTGATGTACGGCGGGGTTGGAAGCCACAACCACAGCGTCCACCATGATACCCGGCACAACCACGTCTTTGACGGGAATGCTCCCGGCCTTGACATAGTTTTTGACCTGGGCGATGACCTTGCCGCCGGAGGCGCGCACGGCCATGGCCACGTCCAGGGCGTCAATCACGCCCATTTCTTCTTCCATGGAGATGTTGCCGTTCTCATCGGCAGTGGTGCCGCGGATGAAGCCGATATCTATCCTGTGCGCCTTGTAGAGCAGATAGTCCTTACCCCCCACCCGGAGCAGCTCCACCAAATCTTCCTTGCAGGACAAACTCATCTTGCCGCCTTGCATACGCGGGTCAATGTAGGTATCCAGGCCGATTTTGGTAAGCTCACCCGGCTTGCCGGCGGCAATGGCGCGGTATAGATTGGTGATTACCCCCTGAGGGAAGTTGTACGCCTCCACCTTGCCCTCGTTGGCCAGTTCGATCATGCGCTTGTTGTTGGCAAAATGCCCGCAGATATAACGCTTGATCAGCCCTTCATGAGAAATGAAGATATGCCCCATGTCTTTGTTGTTGCCCTGTCCGCTGGCGTGCATTAGGGTCAGACCCTTGGGGGAACCGGTTTCCAGAAAACGCTTGCCAAGGCCTTCCACAAGCTCCATGGCAAAAGCTCCGACCATAAAGCCCGAAGAGGCGATGAAGTTGCCGTTTTGCACCAACGCCAGAGCTTCCTCCAGATTCATCCGTTTACCCATACGTCAATCCTCCGTTTCAAAGTGAAATTATCCCATAAGTGTTTGATCCCCCTGCTGCTTCGGGGGAGATAGGCCATGTTGCCGCCGTTATAAGTGCAATGCTCGTGCCATAAGCTGGTGTGCCTGCGGCCGTACATGAGCCCGCTTGCGGAGCATGGAAAACGTAGCGAAAAAGCTACTTTATGTCTGTAAAAAACGGCATATGTAGAAAAAATAAGACATGAGCCCGTTCAAATGGGGGGGATTAGAGCAATTTTACTTTGAATTGCTTTGCCGGAGGGCCTGCCTCCGGCCAGGGCGTTTTATGAGGATTTTTTCTTGAAGAGGGTGGAGCGGTGTACGCCCAAAAGCCCGGCGGCTTTGATCAGGGAACCGCCGCTGGCGGCCAGGGCTTTGGCGATGTATTCTTTTTCAAATTCAGCCACGGCTTTTTTCAGGGAGGGTATTTCCGGGCGTACGGCAGACAGGGAGTCCATTTGCCCATGCTTGGCGGCAGGCAGCGGGTTGCCGCTGAAAGTCAGTTCGTCGTCCGTTGTGGTCATAAAGGCGTTTTCCACGGCGTTTTTCAGTTCACGCACATTGCCCGGCCAGTTGTGATTGAGCAGAAAATCCATGGCCTTGGCACCGAAGAGGCGCTTCTTTTTATATTTGAGGTTTAAAAAATCCAGAAAGTACTCGGCCAGGCCGATTATATCCTCAGGTCTTTCGCGCAGGGGCGAGATGTACAGGGGGACCACGTTCAGCCGGTAAAACAGGTCCATGCGGAACAGGTTATTTTCCATCATGGAGTGCAAATTTTGGTTACTGGCAGCCAGAATGCGCGCTTCGACCTTTTCCAGTTTGGAAGAGCCTAATTTCTGGAAAGAGCCGCTTTCCAGCACACGCAGCAGCTTGGCCTGCAGGGTCAGGGGCAGTTCACTGATCTCGTCCAGAAAGAGGGTGCCCATGTGGGCCATGCTGAAAAAACCCAAGCGTCCTTTGGCGTTGGCCCCGGTGAAGGCCCCCGCCTCGTAACCGAAGAATTCCGCTTCAAACAGGTCCGTCGGTATGGCGGCGCAATTCACCGGCACAAATGGTTCATCGCTGCGCGGGCTGTGGCTGTGTATGTAGTGGGCCAGTATTTCTTTGCCTGTGCCTGTTTCGCCATACATCATAATGGTGGTGTCGGTTTGGGATAAAGTGTCGGCCAGATCAAAAAGCTGGCGCGTCTGCCGGCTGCGGATGACGATATTCTTTTCCTGATATTTGATCAGGTAGTCATGCACGTTTTTGTATTGTTCATTTTTTTTGTTGAGCAGGTCGATTTTTGCGTTGAACACGTCAAAAACATCTTTGGATCGTGAATTGGTGATGACGAATTTTATGTTCCCCGTCTGATCAAAAATGGGTACGCTGGTGGACAGGCGTTTTACCTTGTTGTCCTCGACAATTTCCGATATCACCCGGCGGGATTTTATGGCCTCAAGGGTGGTGGAGTAGTCGTATTTGCCGCTGCGCAGCAGGGAGGAGACATCCGTCCGCATCAGCTCGGCCAGGGGGACATTGATGGATTGGCTGAAGGCTTTGTTGGCGTAAAGTATGTTGCCCGCGCCGTCAGTGATGAAAATCACGTCATGGGAAAAATCCAGCGCAAAATGCAGCGAAGCGCAATCCAGCCGGTAACGTATCTTTCCCCCTTCCCTGTCCGGACTGGCGTCTCCCCGCTGGGGCAGGGGATCGCCCGGCATGGGCGTCTTTTTTTCTCCCTGCCTGACCATTGCCAATCTCCCGAAAAATTCGCGTTTAAATTATTTGCCGGCCAAACCTAACGTATGTAAGTGGGTATGTTCAGGAATATATCCCGGGTATAGGTGATGATTTTATCCATGATCCAGGGAAAGGCCAGAAGAAGGGCCAGAAAGATGGAAATGATTTTTGGGATGAAGCTCAAGGTCATTTCCTGAATCTGGGTGGCGGCCTGAAAGATGCTCACCACCAGGCCCACGACCAGACCCACCCCCAGCATGGGCAGGGAGATCATCAGAGTGAGTTCTATGCTTTGCCGGGCGAAGCCGATGATAAATTCGGGGGTCATGACCGCCGCCTTCAGGAAAAACTGTTCACCAGGGTGCCCACCAGCAGGTTCCACCCGTCCACCATGACAAAAAGCAATAGTTTGAAAGGCATGGATACCATCATGGGCGGCAGCATCATCATGCCCATGGCCAGGAGTATGCTGGAAACCACCATGTCCAGAACGAGAAAGGGGATATAGATCAAAAAGCCGATGATGAAACCGGTCTTCAGCTCACTGATGATAAAGGCGGCCATGAGCGAGGCGAGGGGCACCTCGGCGCGGTTTTGCGGCCGGGGCAGGCCGGTGATGGAATAAAAGACGGACAGGTCTTTTTCCCTGGTCTGTTTGAACAGGAATTCGCGCAGGGGCGCTTCGGCGCGTTGCAAAGCCACTTGAAAATCAATGCGTTCCTCCAGGTAGGGCTGCAGGGCGTTGTCGTTGATTTGCTTGCCCACGGGGAACATTATGGCCACGGTCATAAAGATGGCCAAAGAAGCCAGTACCTGGTTGGGCGGCAGCTGCTGCACGCCGATGGCCTGGCGGATGAAGTGAAAGACAATGATGATGCGGGTAAAGCAGGTGGCGGTGAGTATAATGGCCGGGGCTAGGGAAAGCACGGTGAGCAGAAAGAGAATTTCCAAAAGCATGGAAACGGCGCGCGGCTCCACCTCGCCGCCGGAAAGGCTCAATTGGATATTGGGCATGACCATGTCTGTGGAAGCGGCCAGGAGCGGTTCGGGCCAAAGGCACAGCAACAGGGCGAAAAACACTGCGCCCGCAAGCGGCGGGCAGAGTGATGGATTATTTTTTACG
>JAITGZ010000148.1 GCA_031280335.1 Deltaproteobacteria bacterium
CTTAAGGAATACAAAAAACTCCCCACTCGTTCCATAGACCCTTTCGCTTACAGCGAAGAAGATCGTAAGGAGCTTGAGGATATGGTTTTGGCCATGAACAGAGATTCGCTGCGCAAAAAGGTATTTAATGCTTTGAGCCGCGAGGAAAAATCTTTGTTTTTGGCTGATCCTGACAATGATCCCAACACAGTAACAAATGTATTTGCCCTTGATTCCGCTATTAACGGTCCGGGAGGCCATATTAATCCTGATTATCAAACTGTCTTGGAGATAGGATTATCCGGCATACGCGAGAGGGCCGAACAGCGCATGGAGCAGGCTGCGGCCGAAAAAGACCAGCCAGCCATAGACTTTTTAAATGCGGCTATTATCAGCATTGATGCCATGGGCGTATTTGCCAAACGTTATTCTGATCTGGCTAAAGAATTGGCGGCTAAGGAACACGATAAAACGCGCAAATTTGAGTTATTGCGTATGGCGGACGCGTGCGCCAGGGTCCCCATGCAGCCGGCGCAGAGTTTTTATGAGGCCTGCCAGTCTTTATGGTTATTATTTATCGGCATAGAGATGGAGGGTTATCAAAAGTGTTATAGTGTCGGGCGTTTCGACCAGTTTGCCTACCCGTACTATAAACATGATATTGAGAACAAGGTGATTACACTGGGTGAAGCTCAAGAAATGGTGGACTGCCTGTTTTTGAAATTTCCTGAGACAAACCATGTCAATTCTGAGTCGTACAACCAATCGGCGGCGGGTTTTCCGGCGCAGCAGCAATTCTGTTGCGGCGGCCAGACTGTTGACGGTAAAGACGCGAGCAATGATTTAACCATCCATTGTTTGCAAGCTTCCATCAATACCCGTTTTCACCAGCCTAGCATTTCTCTCCGCGTATGGAAAGGAACCCCGGATAAGGTCATACGTAAGGCGTGCGAGCTGGCCCGCTTGGGGACCGGACATCCGTCATTTTTCTGTGATGACACTATAATTTCGTCTCTTCAATCAAAAGGCGTGAGTTTGGCTGACGCGAGAGATTACGGCATAGTCGGTTGTTCAGGCGTGCAGCCTACACGCAAAGACAAGGGCGCTCACAATGCGGGTTATCTGAACATTGCGGCATGCCTTGAATTTACATTGCTCAATGGACATTGGCGCAAAGGCAGCCGTAAAATGGGCATTGATACAGGAGACCCAACTAAATTTAAGACATTTGAAGAATTCATGCGTGCCTATAGAGAACAAACCGCATATCTCATTAATGTTTATACAGGTGCCACCATTAAGGCTGAAGAATATGCGAGGGATTTATGTCCTACGCCCTTCTTGTCAACGTTTGTGCAGGATTGCATTACAAGGGCCAGGGACCGCAGCGCGGGCGGTGCCTGGTATAATTCAGGATGTACGGCGCGAGCCGTTGGACTGGCCACAGTGGCGGATTCTTTGGCAGTCATAAAGAAACTGGTTTATGAGGAAAAGAAATTCACCATGGCTGAATTACTGAAGGCCATGGACGCCGACTTTAAAGGCTATGATGACATGCTGCACATGATCAATAGTGTTCCTAAATATGGAAATGATGATGATTATGTGGATAATCTCGCCAGAGAAGTTACTGACTTCTATTCAGAAGAGACGGATAAATATCGCGCTCTGTTTGGAGGCAGATTCCATCCCGGATTCAGCTCCATTTCAGCCAATGTGCCTTATGGATGGGCTGTCGGGGCGACTCCAGACGGTCGTAAAGCCTTTACCCCTCTTTCTGACGGGGCTTCCCCCGCTCATCATATGGATAAAGAAGGTCCTACGGCAGTGGCTTTATCCTCAGCAAAACTAAACCATAAAGGTATGAGCGGCGGTTCTATTCTTAACATAAAATTCAGTCCCTCCACTGTAAAAGGTGATAAGGGACTTGATAAGTTTGTGTCTTTTGTTAAAGGGGCTATCGCTGCCGGTATTTGGCATATGCAATTTAATATTGTTGATACAGAAACTTTACGTGATGCCCAGACACATCCGGACAAGTATCCCGATCTCTTGGTTCGTGTTGCCGGGTATAGCGCATTTTTCTGTGGTCTGCCTGAATGCCTACAGGATGATGTGATTGACAGGAGTGTACACGTCATCTAAAATTCTCCCTGGGCTCGTTTTGGCTTAAAAACCAAAGCGAGCCCACTTTTATATATTATTTTATGAGGAATAGTTAATATGTATAAAACTATACTTTTTGATTTGAATGATAAAATTGCCACAATTACATTTAATAGACCGGAGTCAGGCAATGCTTTTGCCAAAGAATCATATTCTGAAATAATCCATGCTTTAAAAGAGTGTGATCTTAATAATAATATAGGAGCCGTAATTATAACTGGAAATGGAAAACATTTTTCAGCTGGTGGAGATATAAATCGTTTTAAGATGCTCATTGAGACAAAGCAGTATATTCAGGCAGAGAGTGTCAGAGCCGCAGGGGAGACGGCCTTGTCGATTCGCTCTTGTTCCAAACCGGTTATAGCCATGATTAATGGCGCGGCTGCGGGCGCAGGATGCAGCCTGGCTTTAGCTTGTGATTTTCGCATTGTGAGCCCATTAAGTAAATTTTTGATGGCTTTTATAAAGCTTGGATTACCAGGCGACACTGGCGGAATGTATTTTTTAGAAAAACTGGTTGGTATTGCTAAAATGACGGAAATGTTTCTTCTTGGAGAGGCAGTCAATGGAGAAGAAGCTTTACGCATCGGGTTAGCGACAAAACTTGTTGAACACGACAATTTAGCACATGAAACTAGAAATTTTGCGAAAAAATTAGCCTATGGACCACTCGCGGCATTTCGCAAACAAAAAGAAATTATGTCTATTTTCTTCTACCCTGAGTTGGCAAAATTTATTCGTGCCGAGGCTGTTAATATGGTGGAGTGTTCGCGTACCGGTGATTTTGCGGAGGCGGTGGACGCTTTTTTACATAAGAGACAGGCTGTATTTAGTGGAAAATGACCTGATGCTTTTTACGGTGTGGCTTTTGCCAACGCGGTAAAGATGGAGTTGAAAACGCCCACCCTGCTCCAACGCACAAAACGGTTATACAGTATTTTATACAGGCCCATATTCGTGCGGGCATCTTTTCACTGAAGGTCGTGCTTGATGACATATATGATGCCATTGATGACCTTCCGGTCATCAACTCGAGAAATCCCGTGTGCAAGCGGAAAATATGGACGAATCATTTCAAGTTGTTTTGAAGAGAGATAGAAAAGTCGGCTCATTACTCACTTCCTGAAAGATAAATAACTGACTTTTTTGATGAGTCCTGAACCCAATTAATGATACGACGAGCCTTTCAACACGCTCCAGCACCAGGCAGCGGCATCCAGGGCGGCCTGGCGCAGGGCTTGCTCCATGCCCACGCCCAGGGCGTAGGGGTCGGCATAATCCCCCTGCCGCTCGACGGAAGAGACGTGCCTGCCCATAATTTTGCCGTTAATCCCGTTCAGCAGTATAAGGGAAAGCTCCACCTGCGCGGCATGGGGGGGCTGGCTGGCGTCCTGTTTAAAGTGCATGCGCCGGATTTGCGCGGACAGGCGGTAGGGGGTGTTAAGACCATCACTGCCCACGCCCACGCCGGTAAAGCAACCGCTGCCGTTCAGGGCCTCCACCAGGGCGCGCTGCGCCAAAAAAGGGGCCGGGGCATCCCATCTGTAACCTGAGACATAGCGCACCTCCCGCTCGCCCAGGAGCAGAGCGATGCGCTCACCGTCAAGCCCGGCGTGAGGATCTGGCAAGGCCACCACAAGCTGCGTCGGCACGGGGGAGGAACAGAGCGGGGCTGCCGGAGCGGCTTCGTTCAAAATAATTATATGCAGCGGATCAGGCTTGCTTAAGAGATCCGTACACCCCGCCGCCAGAAACAGAAAGGCTGGGCAAAGGAACAACCGTACAGGAAGGGATAATCTTTGCATCAATAGCTCCAAAAATTTATTTCATTCTGTAGTCAGGCACGGTATCGCCGAATAAAAAACGCTTGGGGTCGGCGTTGATGCGCTGCACCAATTGGTTGAGGTTGCGCAGCAGTACATTGGCCTCGCTCAAGGCGCGCTGCGCTTCTTCCGCTCCGCTGGTGGAGAGACGGCGCACCCCCGGCTCCGCCTGTTCCAGAATGTCGTTCAGACGCTGAAAAGAATCGCGCGCCGCCTCCAGCGCCGGAGAAGCCCCGTTGTCCAAGAGTTTTTGGAGGCTGCTGCTGGCATTGTTGAAGATTTCTATGGATGACTTCAGCTCCATGCTGCGCTGTTCCAGTTCGACGCTGAGCGCGGCCAGAGATGCCAGGATAAGACGTAAATTATTTTCATTTTCAGGGGAAAGCAAGTCCACGCTCCGGCGCAGGAGCGTATCGGCGGAATCCAGCAGGGCGGGCGTTTTTTGCAAGATATTGCTCAGGCCGGATTTTTTGGATTTTATGGAGGCCATCTTTTGCCCCTCCGCCGGGGTCAGGCGCTTGCCGGAGGCATCTCCTCCGGTGATATAGATCACGGATCGCCCGGTGATACCAATGGCTTCCAGGCTGGCCTCCGCGTCATCATTAATGGGCACGTCCGCGCCCACGGCAATGATCACCTGCACCATGGACGGGTTGCGCTTGTTAATTTCTATGCCCCGTACCTCGCCCACATTGATGCCGTTGAAGCGCACCTCGTTGCCCATGGACAGGCCGGAGATGCCCCCTTCAAACTCAATTTGGTAATAGGTCAGATCATTCGCGCCGTCCTTGTTCACGGCAAACAAAATAAAACCGAAAAATAAAAGCGTGGCCAGAATGGCCGCCGCTCCCACCGCTATATAACCGGCTTTGGTCTCCATTATAGACTCCGTCCGGCGGCCCGTCCGCGCGGGCCGCGAAAGTACGACTGAATCCAGTCATTATCCACCTGAAGCAGATCCTCAATGCCGCCGACCGCCAAGATGCGTTTATCTCCAAGCACGGCCACCCGATCGCAGACCGCGTGCAGCGTGTCAATATCGTGCGTTACCATAAACACCGTGAGCCCCAGGGATCTGCTCAGGGTTCTGATCAAAATATCCAAATCCGCCGCTCCCAAGGGATCAAGCCCGGCTGTGGGCTCATCCAGCAGCAGTATATCCGGGTCCAAGGCCAGTGCCCTGGCCAGACCGGCCCTTTTGCGCATGCCGCCGGACAGGGCGGAGGGCAGTTTATCGGCGGCATCCGGCGGCAGGCCCACCATGGATATTTTCAAATCCGCCAAGCGTTCCAGGGCCTGAGGCCGCAGAGAAGCGAAACGCCGCAATGGTGCCTGCACATTTTCCCTGACCGTCAGGGAAGAAAACAGAGCGCCGTCTTGAAAAAGCACCCCCCATCGCCTGCGGGCCTCTTCCCATGCCTCCGGTGAGGCGCTGGTCAGATTCACGCCCATGACCACCACTTCGCCAGCCTGCGGCCGGCGAAGGCCGATGATGGTGTGCAGCAGCACCGATTTGCCCGTGCCGGAAGCGCCGATCAGCCCCAGTATCTCGCCCCGGCGCACCTCCAGGCCTAAATCCTGATGTACGATCTGCCGCCCGAAGCGGTTGAAAATGCCCCGCAGGGCTATGGCCGATGTGCCGTCCATCATATCCCCGCAGCGTTGAAGAAAAGGGCGAAGGCCGCGTTCAAGGTAATGACCAAAAAAATACCTTCCACCACAGAGCGGGTGGTGAGCGCGCCGATGGAATCGGAACCGCCCGTGACCTTCATGCCCAAAAAACAGCCTACACAGCCGATGGCCAGGGCGAAAAAGGGGGCCTTGACCAGACCCACCAGAATATGTTCGACCGATATGCTCTGTTGCAGTGTATGGACGAAGACGGTGGGTGAAATATCCATGGATCCCCATACCGAGACCAGCCCGCCGAGCAGGGCCGCCATATCCGCCGCCAGGGTCAGGCAGGGCAGGCTCAGGCAAAGGGCCAGAATACGCGGAAAAATCAGCGCGGCCATGGGGTCCAGACCCATGGAGCGCATGGCGTCCACCTCCTGATTATACACCATAAAGCCAAGCTGGGCGGTAAAGGCAGATCCGGAACGTCCCGCCGCAAGAATGGCGGTGATGAGTACGCCCATTTCGCGCAGGACGACCACCTCCAAAAGGTTGACCACGTAGATCTGCGCCCCGAAAAAAGCAAGGGAAGAGGCGCTCATGTAGGCGATGACCATGCCGATGAGAAAATTGAGCAGGCAGACAATGGGTAAGGCGTGCAGCCCCACCCGTTCCATCTGGCTCACGGCGGCGGCCAGGCGCAGGCCGCCTGGATGCCGTAAAAGCCGCAGGGTATAAAGGGTAAAAGCGCCGAAAAAGCTGAGCAGCTGTCCCATGAGGTACGTTTCTTCCAAGATTTTGCTGCCAAGCTTGTGCAAAAAACGCGCCGGCCAGGGAGGCAAGGCGCGCTTTACCTCTCCGGCGGCGGGTTGGCTGATTTCAAGAAGGGTCCTGAAGTCCGCGTTGTCTGTCCGCACCACTGGAACCAGCCCGGCGGGAGAGGCCCCGGCCAGACTGTTAAGGAGCAGAGCCCCGGCGGTATCCATTTTATGGATACCCTCCAAAGCCAAAATCATAGGGAAAAAATCCGCCTCCGGCGCTGGGGACGGCCCATGCGCGCCTTCCGCGCCCTCCCCGGAGGGCGCATTCCATCCGGGCAGAACGCGCTCCAGCAGATCTTCGCAAGCCGTCAAGGTATAAACGGTCCAATCCCCCCATAGAAACAGGGTGCCTCCCTCCTCCATCGGACGCATTTCCGCTCCTGGAGTATTGGGGTCTCCGACACCCGCGCCCCCGGGCAACTCCCATGCTGAAGGAGGGCGCTCACTTTCAGGAATTGTCGTCATACCAATCGTCTTCAAAAGCGTCATCCACAATGTACTTGCGCACCTGGAGCAGACGCGGATCTTCTTTATGCCGCACCAGCCCGGTAACCTCCACCCTGGCGTTGATATGCGCCGCAAGGTCAAGGCCCATGCCTTTCGGCAAAATCCGGTACTCCAGTCCATCTTCGGTACGCAGGGCCGCCCTGGCACCCTCTTCTCCGCCCGCATGACGGGGCAGGGCCACAATGTATCCCTTGAGAGTAATCTGCTCTTGTTCGCCGGACATGCGCGGTCCACCTCAAAGACCATATTTACAGGATATGGGTTCAGCCGCCGGTTGCCATATAATACCTTTATTCTAGCGCACGGGCGCGAAAAAAATCAAGGACTATCCGTCAAGGTTCGTCAAAAAAGCGCCCTTGACAGGCAGGAGTATATACACCGTTCCTTCGCTGTCCAGATGCCCGGCTACATGTTCGGCCTCACGGCCCGCGCCCATGAAAAAATCAATACGCCGTCCCCGGATGGCTCCGCCGCTGTCCTGCGGCAGACCCAAAGCCTGAAACTCGCGGACGGACGCGCCGGACAGACCTGGCCAGTTCATTTGAAAAAAAACCAACGTCCCATAAGGCAATACCCTGGGGTCTGTCGCCAAGCTGATCTTGGGGGTAAGCCGCCGCCCCATGCTCCCCAGGGGACCTTCTTTTTCCAGGCGGAAAAAAATGTAAGAAGGGTTGGCGTCCAGCAGTTCCTCCCTGCGTTCAGGGTATTCCCGCAGCGCCGCCCTGATGCCTCTCATATGCGTTTGTTCCGGCGTCAAAAGACCCTGTTCGCGCATCACCCTGCCCAAAGCGACATATGGATGCCCGTTTTTACCCGCATAAAGCACATGCCGTATCTATCCATCGGGAAAAACAAGACGACCGGAACCCTGAATATGTAAAAAAAATACATCCACTTCATCCATAACCCAGGCTATTTCCAAGTCGCGTCCAGCCAGAACTTTATCCCGGTCTATGGCATGACGGTCATGGTATCTGGTACCGGCCTGCAAATCCGGCGGCAGAGCGTACAGAGGGATGCGGTAAATCGGGCCTTCACTCCAGTCCGCCAGCAGGGTAGGCTCGTAGTAGCCGGTAAAGCCGAAGGAAGGGGAAAGACGCAGCCAGGTGAATTCCTCCGCCAAAAGATCCGGATTCATGTCCAGATAGGGTAAAATCTCCAGCAGACGCCGCAGCCCCGTGCGTAAATCCTCCCATGTTACACCGGGCGCGTCATCCCCAGGCAGGACCAACGCGGTCTCATCCCCCGGCTTGGCCGCCAGCCAGGCCAGGCTTTGCTCCACGGCAAAGGCCAGACCGTTCCAGTCCTCCATGCCCTGAGCCAGGGCCGAAAGACTGCGGGCAAGCCCTTTGGCCTCTTCCACGCCTACGATCTCAGTCCGCATATGCGTCATGGAGGCATAAGGGAGACGCGCGTCCGGGACGGAACAGCCCCCCAGCAGAAGAGCCGCCGACAGAAGAAGCGGCAGCAGCCCTGAACGCCTGCGCTCTTTCTCGGAAATACCGCCTATGTCCATACGCATAAACCTCGTTGCGGACTTTGGTTAACGGCCCAATTTTGGGCTGGTTTTCGCCCGCAAGCTGATCTAAATTACGGCTGCGCTGGCACCACGCCCCCGGCACCCGCCAAGAGTTTTAAACCATAGCGGCGGCAGTTGTACAGCCGGAGGCCTCCGCCAAAGGGGTAAAATGGGCTGTTTGCCCAGGTATTGTTTTATCTGTGCCGATCCTTGGGCATAACGGCAAGGTGCCTTTGCCCCTCCTTCAAGTTAGGGGCAAAAGTCCGCAGCGGGCGCGGGCTTACAGGCCGGAGGGTACCAGGCTGGCCGGAGGCGAAGCGATGGTTTAAAGCGCACGTGGCGGCTCTGCCGGCCGCGAAAAACGTATTGCAAGCGCAAATTGCCATAGCCGCTGCAACATTTCTGGAGGACATATGACTGACTTTCCCGCCAGGGAAATATGGCTTGCCCATCGGGTATCTTATGGGGAGACCGATGCCATGGGCGTTTTGTACCATGCCGAATATCTGCATCTTTTTGAACGTTCCAGAAACGAATATATGCGTAATACAGGCATAACCTATAAAGAAATTGAAGCCAAAGGGTTTTTAGCGCCAGTGCGCCAGGCGGCCTGTCGTTACCGCCACCCGGTCCGCTACGATGATCTTATTTGGATTCGCGCCGGCATAAGCCACTGGGGCCGGGCTTCTTTTTCTTTTGTTTACGAGCTGCGTAACGAAGACAAAAGCCTGCTCATGGCCTCCGGTTCCACCGAACACGCCCTGGTGGATAAAACCCTGCGCCCCACGCCTGTGCCAGCATGGTTCAGGGAAATGCTTCAATGAGCCGTTAAAGCATGAGCGGACTTTCCGGCAACGACCCTCTTCTTTTAATTGATTTAAAGGCCATACGCCATAATTACCGCCTTTTATCCGCCAAAAATGCGTCCATCGGCAGGGAGAAAAACGCTTGGCCCGGTCTTATGCCCATTATCAAAAGCGAGGCTTACGGACATGGTCTGGAGCGTACGGCTCTGGCCCTGCGCCGCGAGGGGGCCGGAGCCTTCGGCGTGGGCACGGTGGCAGAAGCTTTGCGGGTACGCCGCGCCCTGCGGAATACCCTGCCCGAAGAAGCCGGGCAGAGTAAAATTGTCGCCCTGTTGGGCGCGGCGGAAAAAGATGAGGTGGACGCCGCCCTGAGGGAAAGAGTCACTCTCTTGCTGCACCGCGAGGATCAAGCGCCGCGTTGGGCTGAACAAGTCAAAAGAATAGGCCGGGGTGCGGGAGGGGTTGATCTGTCCGTAGCCCTTAAGCTGGACAGCGGCATGAACAGGCTGGGCCTGGGCGCGGACAGGCTGCCGCTTGTGCTGCGGCGAATCCTTCAGGGGGGCGGGTTGCGGGTGGAGCTGGTTTGTACGCATTTTTCCGCAGCGGATCTGCCGGAAGAACTGGAATACACCCGCGAACAGGCCCGCATTTTTTTAAAAGCCGCGCAGACCGCCAAGGCTATCCTGCCCGGTTTGTCCGCTTCCATGTGCAACAGCGCCGCCCTGCTGAATCTTGAAGGTATTCTGCCCCACGAATCAGGCGGCGCTGACCTGCCGCCCCTGACGCACCGCCCGGGCATCGCCCTTTACGGCATAAATCCGTTTCAGGGAACCGCCCTGCAAAACCTGGATCCGGGTCTGCGTCCGGCCATGCGCCTTATGGCACCGGTGCTGGATATACGGGATATGGGCCGGGGCGCTTCCATAGGCTATGGCCGCGCCTTTAGGGCGGAAAAAGATTTACGCCTGGTCATTCTGCGCGGAGGCTACGCCGACGCCATACCCCGCCTGCTTTCCAATCCCGGTCCCGGCGCGGGTGAAGTCATTCTGGCCGGACGCAGAACTCCCATTCTGGGGCGGGTGTGTATGCAGATGCTGGCGGTGGCAGCGCCCCGCGACCCCCAAGGCGGCTATCTGCCCGTGGCCCCCGGAGACTGGGCCTGCCTTTTGGGCGATGCCGGCATGACAAGAGCGGGTGAAGAACAAAAAGTTCCCCCCGGCGAGGAGATAAGCGCCTGGGATCTGGCCCGGCACACCGGGAGCATACCTTATGAAATTTTCTGCTCCCTGGGACACAATAAAAAAATCTTCATGGATTAAAATAAATAACTCTGAAATTGTTCCAGTCAGGGTATCCGGCCCTCGGCTCCCCCGCCGAGGGGGAAAATGAGCATGTTTGCCCATGCGCCGCTTTATCTCTCGTCCCTTGGGCATAATGGCCCCCTTGGGGTAACCACATCCAAGTCCTCCCGCCGCTTTGCGGCTGAAAAAATGATGCGGGGGTCCGGGGGGAATCATTCCCCCCGGATGGGGTTTGGGGCGATAGCCCCAAAAATGCCGATGACGCTTTAGTTCCAGCGGCGGGGGAAGAGGGTAATCAGGGCGAAGAGCAGCACGCCGGTGCAAATGGCGATATCGGCCACATTAAAGGCCGGCCAATGCCACTGCCCCAGATGGAAATCCAAAAAATCAATCACATAGCGCAGACGCAGGCGATCGATGAAGTTGCCCAAAGCTCCGCCCAGGATCGCCCCGAAGGCAATCTTGGCGGTCAGGCCGGGGTGGCGTGTCCAGCGCAGCATCAGCAGGACGAGGATCAGAGCGAACAGGGCAAAGCCGGAAAATATCCAAAACTGCCAGGTGATGTCCGGGCGGTTCAAAAAGCCGAAGGCCGCCCCCCGGTTATGCACGCGCACCAAGTTGAAAAAGCCTTTGATGACCGGGATGCCGTGGTTTAGGGGCAGGTGGCTTTCCACCGCCATCTTGGTACATTGATCCAGGCCGACGATCAGGGCGGCCAAGGTTAAGGGCAGGCGGTAACGCTTAGCCATTACAGACCCAGCTCCTTCAGCGCCGCAGCGCAGCGCGGACAGACCCCCGGACGCGCCGCATCCCCGCCGGTCTCTTCGCTGTAAATCCAGCAACGGGCGCATTTTTCGCCTTTGGCCTTGCGTACGCTTATTTTCAAACCCGGCCGGCCTTCGGGCGCGGCAGCTTCCGCCGGGGCCTGGGCGAGGGGGCGCAGCTCAAATTGCGAGACGATGAATACGGCCCGCAAATCCGTATTTAGGGTGGCCAGGCGCTCCAACAATCCGTTTTCAGCGTACAGGACAAGGGCAGTGTCCAGGGAGTGCCCCACCTGCCCTTCCTGGCGCAGGGGCTCAATGGCCGCAGTTACAACGGCGCGCGTTTCCAAAAGGATATCCCACAGTTCCCGCTCCGGCGGGGGTAAGGCCAGCCCTTCCATATCCGGCTCCGGCAGGGCGAAGACTGTGGGGCAGTCCGGTTTGCAGGCCGCGGGCAAACTCTGAAAGACCTCTTCTGCGGTGAAAGAAAGGATGGGGGCCATGTCGCGCATGAGCAGGAGCAGGATCAGGCGCAGGGCGTTCTGGGCCGAGCGGCGCAGCCGGCTGGCCGGGGTCTGGGAATACAGCCTATCCTTAAGAATATCCAGGTAAAAAGCCGAAAGGTCGGTAACGCAGAAGTTGTGCAGGGCATGAAAGACCTTGTGAAATTCAAAATCGCGGTAGGCTTCCTGGATGCGCTCGTGAACGCGCAACGCAGTATCAAGGGCGAAGCGGTCCAGGCTGTCCATTTCTCCTGGGGGCAGGGATTCTTCCGGGGTAAAATCGTGGATATTGCCCAAAAGATAGCGGCAGGTGTTGCGGATGCGGCGGTAAGCGTCGATCAGGCGGCGGATGATTTCTTCAGAGTAGCGGATATCTTCGCGGTAATCCACCGAAGAAACCCAAAGGCGCAGGATCTCCGCCCCATATTTGGCGATCACCGTCTGAGGGGCGACCACGTTGCCTTCGGATTTGGACATTTTCCTGCCCGCGCCATCCACCACATAGCCGTGGGTCAGCACCGCCTTGTAGGGCGGCCGCCGGTGGCGGCCAATGGAGGCGAGGAGTGAACTGTGGAACCAGCCCCGGTGCTGGTCCGTGCCTTCCAGATAAAGATCGGCAGGATAGGAGCATTCCCCGCGCTGTTCCAACACGGCGGCCCAACTGGTTCCGGAATC
>JAITGZ010000168.1 GCA_031280335.1 Deltaproteobacteria bacterium
CTCCCGCTATGAACCCTGCGGGCTCACTCAGATGTACGCCCTGAAATACGGCACCCCGCCGGTGGCCACCGCCGTGGGAGGGCTTAAGGACAGCATCATCCCCTGGCCCAGGGATAATGCCACCGGCTTCACTTTTTATAATGCCGATCCGCAGGATTTGTACGAAAGTATTATGGATGCTTGCGAAATATGGGAAAACAACCCGGATATGTGGCGCGGCATAATGCTTAGGGCTATGAACAAGGATTTTACCTGGGACGAATCCGCCGCCAGGTATATAGAACTGTACCGCGGTTTGGGTCTGCGGGATTGAGGGCAAGTCATGGTTGCTGATGTGGACAGAAGCAGGCCGGTATTCATTGAGCCGTTTGATCTCTATCTTTTCGGCAAGGGCGAGCATTGGGATATTTACCGTATTCTGGGGGCGCATGCGCATGAACAGGAAGGCGTGGCCGGTTTTCGTTTCGCGGTTTGGGCCCCCAACGCCCGCGAGGCGCATCTTACGGGCGACTTTGTCTCGTGGGAGTGGGGCCGCTGCCCCCTGTATCCGGTGGGGAGTTCGGGCGTATGGGCCGCTTTTGTGCCCGGTTTTGACAAGGGCGGGCTGTACAAGTTCGGCCTCAAAAACAGTGCCGGACGCATTGTTTATAAAAGCGACCCGATGGCCTTTTATGCGGAAAAACGACCGGGCAACGCCTCCATTGCCTGGGGGATCAACCCGTATGCCTGGGCGGATGATGATTGGCTGGCCGGACAGGCCGCAACCTCCCCCCGTAAACGTCCCTTGAGCATATACGAGGTACATGCCGGATCATGGAAAAGACACCCGCGCGGAGACGGTTTTTATAATTACCGGGAACTGGCGGACGCGCTGGTGCCGTACGTGAAGGAACTGGGCTTCACCCATATGGAGTTCATGCCTTTGGCCGAGCACCCTCTGGATCTTTCCTGGGGCTATCAAACCGGCGGTTATTACGCTCCCACCTCCCGTTTCGGCTCGCCGGAAGATTTGAAATACCTGATCAATCGCTGTCATATGGAAGGCCTGGGGGTGATTTTGGATTGGGTTCCGGCGCATTTTCCCAAAGACGACTGGTCCCTGGCCCGTTTTGACGGGACGGCCCTGTACGAGCACAGCGACCCGCGCCAGGGCGAGCATCCGGATTGGGGTACCTATATCTTTAATTTCGGCCGCAATGAGGTGAAGAATTTTCTTTTGGCCAACGCCTTGTACTGGCTGAAAGAGTTTCATTTTGACGGTCTGCGCATTGACGCCGTGGCCTCCATGCTCTATCTGGATTACTCGCGCAAGTCTGGTGAGTGGCTGCCTAACAAGTATGGAGGCAAAGAAAATATTGAAGCCATAGAATTCCTGCGCGAACTTAATACAGTGGTACACGGGCAGTTTCCACACGCCATGACCATTGCTGAAGAATCCACCTCCTGGGCCGGGGTGTCCAAACCCGTCTATACCGGCGGTCTGGGTTTTACCTTTAAATGGAATATGGGCTGGATGCACGACACCCTCGCCTACATGGGCAAAGACCCTCTTTACCGTTCCTATCACCATAATTATCTGACTTTTTCCATGCTCTACGCCTTTAGCGAGAACTTTATCCTCCCCCTCTCGCATGACGAGGTGGTACACGGCAAAAAAGCGCTGCCGGCCAAAATGCCCGGCGATGCCTGGCAGCAGCAGGCCGGTCTGCGCCTGCTCTATGCCTATATGTGGGCGCATCCGGGCAAAAAATTGCTTTTCATGGGCGGGGAATTCGGCCAGTGGAACGAATGGGCCGAAGACCGCGAACTGGATTGGGGGCTTCTCGCCTTTGATCCGCACTCCGGCTTGCACAGGCTGGTGGGGGATCTGAACAGGCTGCTTTGCGCCTATCCCTCCATGTATGTGGATGATTCTACTTGGGAGGGTTTTCAGTGGGTGGATTTTTCCGACTACGCCGCCTCGGTGATTAGTTTTGTCCGTCGTGGCGGCGAGGCCGCGCCCTTGATCTGGGTTTTTAACTTTACCCCGGTTACGCGCCTGGATTATCGTCTATGGTGTCCCCACCGGCAGTATCCGGCCTGGAACGAGATCTTCAATTCCGACAGCGCCCATTACGGCGGATCCAACCAGGGTAACGGCGGCGGGCTGTGTTTGGAATACGACGAAAACGGGCAAGGGTTCTTTCGTCTGACCCTGCCGCCCCTGGCCGCCGTGGCCCTGACTCCGGCCACATGAAGGCATGGGTTCTCAGGTTCGCGGCAAGCCGCGTTCCGTTGACGCCATTGACGCAGTATGCACATTGTTCTTTTTGAGCCGGAAATTCCTCCCAATACAGGCAATGTGGCCCGGCTTTGCGCCGCCTTTGGTCTGCCGCTGCACCTGGTGGAGCCGTTGGGTTTTAAGCTGGAAGATCGCTACCTTAAACGGGCCGGGCTGGATTACTGGCCGCTGGTGGATTTGCTGGTATGGCCTTCTTTTGCGGCTTATTTGGAACATGGCCGCACGGGGCACCGCCTGGTCATGAGCAGCAGCAGGCAGGGCGAAGCGGCGCAACATTTTGCCTTCAGCCCGCATGACGCCTTGGTGCTGGGGCCTGAGACGCGGGGCCTGCCGCCGGAAATTCTGGCTCAAGCCGAGGCCTGTGTGCGCATTGCCATACATCCGGGCGTACGCAGCCTGAATCTTTCTTCCGCCGCCGCCATTCTGGCCTACCAGGCATTGGCGCGTACCGGGATGTTGGAGTAGAGACTTAAAGCATTTTAGAGCAATTTCGCTTTGAAATTGCTCTGGCGGCAGGGTTCGCGCAGCGCCGGGCAGAGAGTCTCAACGTTGAAATGCTCTACGTGCTGTTAATATGGAAAATCCGCATTCAGAGCATTGCCGGTCGAAAAAAAACATGCTATAGTCTTTTTGGATTTTTTTTACAGCTTTTCTAAACTTTTTTATTTTTTCCTAAAAAATATGTCGGAATTTGTTCATTTGCATTGCCACAGCGAGTACAGCCTGCTGGACGGCGCGCTGCGCATAAAGGATCTTTGCCGCAAGGCGCGCGGGTTTGACCTTGCCGCCGTGGCGGTTACGGACCACGGTGTTTTGCACGGGGCCATCCATTTGTGCAACGAAGCGGCCAAGCACAAACTCAAGCCCATTATCGGCTGTGAGGTCTATGTCTGCCCGGACCATACCGATCGCAGCCCCGAGACGGGCAAAACCCGTTATCACCTGGTGCTTCTGGCGCAAAATCTGACCGGCTATCGTAACCTTGTCAAGATTGTAACTTTGGGCGCGTTGGACGGTTTTTACTATAAACCCAGGGTGGACAAAGGCATCCTCAGCGAGAACAGCGAAGGGATCATTGCCCTTTCCGCCTGCCTGCAAGGCGAGATACCCGTGGCCCTGCGTAACGGAGACACGGCTGAAGCCCTGCTCTTGTGCCGGGAATACAGCTCCATTTTTCCGGAACGTTTTTTTCTGGAGGTACAGTCCAACGGCCTGGCGGAACAGGAAGTCTTGAACCATAAGCTGCTGGAGCTTTCCCGCCGTTCCGGCCTGCCGCTGGTGGGCACCAACGACTGCCATTATCTGGAGCGGGAGGATGCCGAAGCCCACGATTTGCTCCTATGCGTTCAGAACAAGGCCAGAGTGAGCGAGGCCGGGCGTATGCGCATGGGGACGGATGAATTGTATTATAAATCTCCGGAAGAGATGGAAAAAGCCTTTGCCTGGGCCCCGGAGGCCTTTGCCAACGCCGGGCGCATAGCCGCCCTGTGTGAGGATTATTCCGCCGAGCTTACGCCCAAAGGGGTATATCATTTCCCTCGTTACGATCCCCCCGAAGGCCGCTCTCTGGATGATGAATTTCGCCGCGCGGCGCGCGCCGGTCTGGACAAACGTCTGGCCGGCCGTTCGGACGACCTGAAGGCGGAAGACTATAAAGGGCGTCTGGAGATGGAACTGGAGGTCATCAGCAAGATGGGCTACCAGGGTTATTTTATGATTGTCCAGGATTTTATCGCCTGGGCTAAGAACAACGGCGTACCGGTGGGTCCGGGGCGGGGCAGCGCAGCCGGTTCGCTGGCGGCCTGGGCCCTGGGTATCACCAATCTGGACCCCATTGCCTATAATCTTTTGTTCGAGCGTTTCCTCAACCCGGAGCGTAAAAACCTGCCGGACATTGACGTGGATTTTTGCGAACGCAAGCGTCCGGAGGTGTTGAAATACATCAACCAACGCTATGGGGCGGATTCAGTGGCCCAGATCACCACCTTTGGAACCCTTAAGACCAGGGCGGTGATCAAAGACGTGGGCCGGGCTTTGGGCATAGACTTTGAAGAAACCAACCGCCTGGCCGGGCTGGTGGGGGAGGCGGAGCGGGAAATCAAGCGCTTGAACAAATCCCTGCCCGAAGATCAGCATAAAAAGCTGAACATGTCCCTGGCCAAAGAGCTGTCTCCCAGGCTGAACGAGCTTTACCAGAGCAGCGAGCCCGGCTCGACCATACGCAGGCTGGTGGATATAGCCGAGCGTTTGGAAGGTCTTTCGCGCCACGCTTCCACCCATGCTTCGGCGGTGGTCATCTCCGACAGGCCTATGGTGGATTACCTGCCGCTGTATCGGGGCAGGCACGACGAGCTGGTTACCCAGTACGATATGAACAATGTGGAGCAGATCGGCCTGGTCAAGTTTGATTTTCTTGGTCTGCGCACCATGACCGTATTGCAGGATGCCCTGGATATCATCCGGGATCAGGGCCGCCCGGTTCCGGATTTGGACTCACTGCCCCTGGATGACCAGGACGCCTACCGTCTTTACTCTTCCGGCGATACCGACGGGATATTCCAGGTGGAAAGCGAAGGCATGCGCCGCTATCTGCGTAAATTGAAGCCCACGCATTTTGAGGACATCATCGCCATGATCGCCCTCTACCGTCCCGGTCCCCTGGAAGGGGGCATGGTGGACTATTTCATCGACTGCAAACACGGCGTGACCAAAGCCGAGTACCCTCTGCGCACGCTGGAAGAATGTCTCAAGCCCACTTACGGGGTGATCGTCTATCAGGAACAGGCCATGCAGATTTCCCGCGTGGCGGCGGGTTTTACCCAGGGCGAGGCGGACGACCTGCGTAAGGCTATGGGTAAAAAGAAAAAAGAACTCATGCTCGCCCAGCGGGATAAATTCATTCTGGGGGCCAAAGCCAACGGCATCAACGATGCCAAGGCCGCCGATATTTTCAGCCTGATCGAAAAATTTGCCGGTTACGGCTTCAACAAGTCGCACTCAGCGGCCTACGCGCTTATTTCGTATCAGACAGCCTATCTCAAGGCGCATTACCCTGCGGAGTTCATGGCCGCCCTGCTTAGTTCCGAAAATGGCAACCAGGATAAATTGCTCAAGTATGTGACCGCCTGCCGCGATTTGGGCTTGGCGGTGGGGGCACCCTCCGTGCAGGAGAGCAGCGATGATTTTTCTGTGCGCGGGGGGAGTATTCTTTTCGGCCTGGGGGGGATCAAGAATGTGGGTTCCGAGGCCAGTAAAGAAATTCTGGACGCGCGCGGCAAAGACGGGCCTTTCCTTTCCCTGCTGGATTTATGCGTTCGGACTAATTTACGTAAAGTGGGCCGGCGGCCGCTGGAATACCTGATTAAGGCCGGGGCCATGGATTGTTTCGGCTCTTCACGCAAATCCATGTGCGAGACCCTGGAGCGCACGCTCACCCAGGCCCAGAAAAAGCAGAAAGAATCTCTTTCCGGCCAGCTGTCCATGTTTTCCTCCCTTACGCCGGCTCCTCCCCTGGTTTCGTCCGGACGGGGGGGGGATGTTCCGGAACGTGGGGAGGAATGGCCCCATGAAGAAAAATTGCATTATGAAAAAGAAGCCTTGGGTTTTTTTCTCTCCGGCCATCCCCTGCGGCCTTTCCAGCGTCTTATGCGGCGTCTTGGCCTGCAGCCGTTGGAAGAGGCGCGCGCCGGCGAGCCTGGGGCGGTTTTTAAGACCGCTGTGCTGGTAAGTGATTTTGTGGAAAAACGCACCAAGGCGGGCAGACTTATGGCCAGTTGCCGTATGGAGGATTTTACCGCTGCGGGGGAATGTATTTTTTTGGGTAAAGTTGTTGACAAGGCGCGTGTTCTGATCCAATCGGTCGAAGCCGGAGCGGAGGTGAAAAAGTCGCTGATTGTGGCCGAGGCTGCTGGCGCGGCGGAGGTATGCCGGCAGGGAGCTTTTTGGCGGGAGGGTGAGTTTGCCTTCATGCCCAGAGAACATGCCCGGCAGGAAGCCGAAACCGGGCGCGCCCTTGAAGATGCCTCGCCCGGACCGGGTAAAGCCTCCTTCAGGCCGGGCGTGCCTTTTGAACTCACGGCCAGACTGCTGGTGGAAAGGGAAGGAGACGGCACCGGCGGGGACCGTGATTTTGAAGAGGAGACCGAAGACGAATCTTCCAGGAACATCAAGGTAAGCTGCCTTGCTCTGCGTCCGCTGCTGGAGGCGGTGCGGAACGATCTGGATGTATGGAGGGTGGAGTGCGGTCTGGATGGATTCAAAGAGGAGCACGTGGACAGCCTTAAGCGCATTTTGCGATGCCACGCCGCCCCTTCAGGCGAAGGAGCGGAACTGAATCTTTTTTTATATGGCGAAGACAAGCAATGTTTGATGCGTTTTCCTGCCTACAGGGTGAAACCTGGTCTGGAGTTGGAAGAAGAGTTTGAGCGATGGGAACGCGGCATCTCTGCCACTGTGTGATTTTGGGCGGCGGAGATGTTTTTTATACCGATGGCGTGATTTTCCATTTATTGTCCGTTTTATGCGGATAAAACTACTAGTTGCGAGGCGAGTTACAAAAATGGCTAAATTAATGGATTCCATTCTGGGAATTTTTTCCAGCGATCTGGCTATAGACCTGGGCACAGCCAACACCTGCGTATATGTAAAGGGGCAGGGCGTGGTGCTGCGTGAACCGTCGGTGGTGGCGGTGAAAAAGGACGCCCGCGGAGGCACCGTCATTTTGGCGGTGGGTAAAGAAGCCAAAGACATGCTCGGCAAAGTTCCGGCCAACATAGAGGCCATACGCCCGATGAAGGACGGGGTGATTGCGGATTTCGAAATAGCCGAGTCCATGCTGCGCTATTTCATCTCCAAGGTGCATAACCAGCGCCGTTTGGTACGTCCCAGGATCATGGTCTGCGTGCCCACCGGGGTTACCCAGGTGGAAAAGCGGGCGGTCAAGGAGTCCTGCCAGAGCGCTGGTGCCCGCGAGGTCTATCTGATTGAAGAACCTATGGCTGCGGCCATTGGCGCGAATCTGCCCATTCAGGAACCCACCTCCAATATGGTGGTGGGCATAGGCGGCGGCACCACCGAGATTGCCATCATCTCCCTTTCCGGCATCGTCTATTCCAGGTCGGTGCGCGTGGGTGGCGACAAGATGGACGAGGCCATTATCGCGCACATCAGAAATAAATATAATATGCTCATCGGCGAATCCACCGCTGAAACCATCAAGATCACCATCGGCTCGGCCTATCCTCAGCAACAGGAACAGGAGATGGAGGTGAAAGGACGCTATCTGCTCACCGGCATCCCGCAGAATATTCAAATTACCTCTGAAGAAGTGCGTAAGGCCATTTCAGCGCAGGTGGAAGCCATCGTCCAGGCCGTGCGCAATGCCCTGGAGGAGGTACCGCCCGAGCTGGCCGCCGATATAGTGGATCGGGGCATAGTACTCACCGGGGGCGGCGCGCTGTTGAAGGGGCTGGATCAATTGCTGCGCGAAGAAACCATGCTGCCCATAACCGTGGTGGACGACCCCCTGTCCACGGTGGTGCTGGGCACGGGCAAGGCCCTGGACAACATACATACTCTTAAAGAAGTCTGTATAGAATAAAGTGGCCGGGCCAAAACGCATAATTCTTTTTTTCTGCTTCGGCCTGTGTTGCTTCCTGGGTCTTTACGCCTGGGATGTCAGGACGGGCAGGCTGACCAGGTTAGCCAGCTTGAGCGGGCTGGAAATAGTCGGCCAGGTACTCTATCCTGGGGTTTGGCTCAGGGATCGGGCGGTCCAGTTTGTGGATAACTATCTGGCTTTGTCGTCCGTGTCCGTGGAGAACGCCCGCCTGACCGAAGAACTGGGCGCGCTGCGCCGCAAGCTGCTTGACGCCGGGGAAGATCAACTGGAGCTGTTCCGTTTGCGCGGCCTGATGAACCTGCCGGATGTCCCGCCTTGGGAAAAAACCGGTGCCAGGGTCATTGCCGGACGTTTCGGGCCGCAGGCCATGCTGACCAGCGTTATTTTGAACAAGGGCTTTTTGGGCGGCGCTCTTCCCGGCGCTCCGGTGGTCACCCCCCAGGGCGTGGTGGGCCGCGTTCTGCATACCGCGCCGCACAGTTCCACCGTACTGCTGATTACCGACCCTTCCTTCCGCGTGGCCGTGGTGGGGCAGGAGAGCCGGGCGCGCGGCATACTCTTCGGTTCCGGGGAGGGTAACCCCCTCTTGGTGCAGTATGTTGACCCCCAGACCAACATGCGCCCGGGTGAGCTTTTGATTTGCTCCGGCCTGGACGGCATCATGCCCAAAGGTGTTCCGGCGGCCAGGATAAACGTGGCGCGTTATGACAAAAACGCGCTTTTTCCCCATATCGCCGCTACCCCCTTGGCGGATTTTTCCCGCCTGGAAGAGGTGCTGGTGTTGATTCCGCCCAGGGGAACCAAGCCGGACGAGCTTTTGTACGAGCCTTTCGGATCGGTGGATGTGCTGCCTGACTTCGCCGGTGCCTTGGAGCAGGAGATGGATGACGGGGCTGCGGACGGAGGGGTAAGATAGGCCATGTGGAGGGGGGCGCTGTGGTGGGGAGGCTATCTGATTCTGGCCATATGGCTGCAAAAGTTTTTTCCCGGCCTGGACGCCCTGGCCCCCGCCTGCATTATATGCTTGCAGGAAGAGAGCAGGGAGCGCAGCATGATCTTTCTGCTGTTCTGCATAATCATTCAGGAAGGCGCGGGCACTTTTCCCTTTGGATTGTCCATAGTCTGGTACAGTTTGATAATGCTCATGTATTATGTCGGGCAATGGTTTTTCATGTCCGGCAACTTCATGTTCGTGGCGGCCCTTTCCCTTGCCTTGGGCCTGGGCAGGCTTATTGTCGCGCAGCTGGCGTTCTTTCTGCATCCTTTGCGGCCGGATCTGCCCGCCTTGCTCGCGGCCTGCGCCCTGCAAATTATCTTCACCCCCCCGCTCTGGCTTTTGGGGTATAAAAGCAGATCCGTGTTGCGGGCGCAACGTTAAGCTACACCGGAGGCGCAGGCCGTGCAAATCAATATTGAGTCTGAAAGCAGCCAGCCGCCCAAACACGGGCTGATTCTGCTCCAGGTGCTCATGGCCTTGCTTTTTGTGGTGATGGTCTTCAGACTGTGGCATTTGCAGATTCTGCAGGGTGAACACAACGCGCAAAGAGCCAACGCCAACCGTTGGAGGGAGCAGCAGATTTACGCCAACCGCGGCTTGGTGCTGGACGCGCGGGGGGTAATCCTGGCGGCCAACCGTCCCTCTTACGCCGTGGCGCTGACCAGTGAAGACTGCCCGGACATCCCCTCCACCCTGGCCAAGGTCAGCCAGTGGACGGGCGAACCCATGAGCAAGCTGGAACGTCTGTACAGGCAGAGCCGGGAAGAAGGACTGCCTAAATTCAGCCCGCTCATCCTGGCCCACGACATCAAATTCGAGCAGGTGGCCCGTCTGGAAAGCCAGGTGATGAATTGGCCCGGCCTTAGCATCATCGCGCAGCAGCGCCGTTTTTATCCCCAGGGGGATATTTTCGCCCATGTGCTGGGTTATGTGGCCCTGGCCAATGCCCGTGAGGTGGAAAGCTACGCAGGGCTTTACCGGGGCGACAGCGTGGGCAAGCAGGGGATTGAGCTTAAGCTGGAAAACAGCCTGCGCGGGGTAAAGGGCAGGGTGGTGCAGGAGGTGGACGCCTTGGGGCGTCCTCTGGCGCGCGACAGCAAGGCACCCCCCGTGGGCGGCCGGGACGTGCGTCTGTCGCTGGATGCCGACTTGCAGCTTTTTGCCATGCGAGCCATGGCCGGCAACGCCGGCAGCATTGTGGTCATGGACCCGGATACGGGCCGTATCCTGGCCCTGACCACCTCCCCTTCCTATGACAATAACCTGTTTACCGGCAGGCTTTCCGCCAAGGACTGGGGCAGGCTGCGCGATGATGAACGCCATCCTCTGCAGAATCGCGCCATTCAAAGTGTATATCCGCCGGGGTCCATATGGAAGCTGGTCATGGCCGCCATGTTCATGCGCGAAGGTATAGGCCGGGATGAGACGGTAACCTGTACCGGCGAATTCAGGTTGGGCAACCGCGTTTTTCGCTGCTGGCGCGCCGGTGGACACGGCAGGGTGAATATGCTGCGCTCCCTGGTGGAGTCGTGCGATGTTTACTATTATCAGATGGCAGATCGCCTGGGCATTGACAAATTGACCGAATTTGCCGCCGCCGCCGGTTTCGGACGCCTTACCGGCATTGATCTGCCTTCGGAAAAACCGGGGGTGGTTCCGGGGCGGGAATGGAAGCGGCGTATGCGCGGCGAGGCCTGGCAGCGCGGCGAAACTATAAACGCCTCCATTGGCCAGGGTTATACCCTGACCACTCCGGTGCAGATGGCGGTGTATGTTAGTTCCCTGTTGAACGGAGGCAGGCTTTTGAAGCCGCTCCTGCTTGAAGAGGAAAATCCGGTGGAGCGGGGGCGCGTCCCTTCCACCGAGGCGGAACGCATTTTTCTGCTCAAGGCCATGCGCGAGGTGGTGGAAAACAGGCAGGGCACGGCCAGACGCCTCAAGATGGATGACGCCGTCATCGGGGCCAAAACCGGCACCGCGCAGGTGGTCGCTTTGGGGGATACGCGCCTGCGTACGGAAGATATGCTCTACCAGCACCGGGATCACGCCTGGGTAGCCACTTGGGGCATGAAGGGAGATAAGCGTTACGTTGTGGTGGTCATGTTGGAACACGGCGGCGGGGGCGGCGCTTCGGCCGCGCCGGTGGCTGCGGCGGTGTACGCGTATCTTTTTAAGAATAAAAAACCGGAATCCGTCCCCTGGCGCAATGTGGCCGCTTCCGGCTATATAACGCAGTCCGACCCTGCGGAGGCGCGCGGCCTGGATGAGATTATCCGGGCTTCAAAACAGTGGGAACCTTTTGTCGGGCCGGATCATCGGTCTGCGGAAAGCGCGCGGCGGGATAAAGATGACGCAGGGAGTTGAGAGGCGCAATCTGGTCAGCGCCAATTGGGTGCTGGTTCTGCTCACGCTTGTGTTGGCCGCGATCGGCCTGCTCAACCTGTATTCCGCCAGTGTGGTGCGCCTGGGCGAGGGCACGAGCGTGGCGGCCTATTTTCAGAAACAGTGCCTGTGGATGATCATCGGCGTGTTCTGCATGTTTTTTTGCATGTTTCTGGACTACCGGCGGCTGATCTCTTCCGCTGAGCCCATGCTGGTTCTTTCCGTGCTGCTCCTGCTTCTGCTCCTGTTCTTTGGTCCGGACATGGGCGGGGTGAAGCGTTGGATTCCCCTGGGGCCGGTCAATTTTCAACCCAGTGAAGCGGTAAAAATCAGCGTCATGCTGCTGGGGGCCAAGCTGCTGGCCAAGGGCAAAGATCCGCTGACCTGGAGGGAGTTTTTCCCGATTTTGTCCGTGGGCTTTGTGCCGGCCGTTCTGGTGCTGAAACAGCCGGATCTGGGCACAGCCATAATCATCATGTTCATTCTGGGCGGCATGATGTTGTATCGCGGCCTCAAGGCGCAGATTATCAAGGTGGGCGTACTGGTACTCATTCTCAGCCCACTGGCTGTGGATAAGCTGATCATGCCGCGCCTGCTGGACTACCAGCGGGCCAGGATTACCGGCTTTTTATCCCCGGAAAAGGCCCCGGCCAAGGCTGTTTACCAGAGCGAT
The DNA here is from genome assembly GCA_031280335.1 of Deltaproteobacteria bacterium. Taxonomy (GTDB): domain Bacteria; phylum Desulfobacterota; class Desulfovibrionia; order Desulfovibrionales; family Desulfovibrionaceae; genus WRHT01. Next base: position 11,954 of record JAITGZ010000168.1, read on the forward strand.
CAGTCCAGAATAGCCATTGGTTCGGGCAAGATATGGGGCAAGGGTTATCTGGAGGGCACCCAGAGCAAGCTGCGCTTCATTCCGGCCAGGCATACGGATTTCGCCCTGGCCGTATTCGGCGAGGAGTGGGGGTTCACGGGCTGCGTTGCCCTCATGACCCTGTTCTGTCTTTTTCTCTTAAGCATATATACCACGATCCGTGAAACCAAGGACAGGTTCGGCGGTATGCTCGGCGCGGGCATATTTTTTTATTTTTTCTGGCAGATTCTGATCAATGTGGGTATGGTGCTGGGGCTTATGCCGGTGGTGGGCATACCCCTGCCCTTCATCAGCTATGGCGGCAGTTCCGCTGTCGTCAACTTCTGCATGGTGGGGCTTCTGCTGAATATTTCCATGCGCCGTTTCGTTTTTCGCGCGGCTTAGTCTTGGCGTTCCGCGCAGCATGGGCGTGAAATTATGCCGCGCGGGTCAAGAAACAGCTTGGTTTCAGGCGCGTTTAGCGTTAAGATGGGGTTATATAATGCCATGTGGAGTTGCTCATGAACAAAGATGAATCTAAATTCAACGCTTTTCTGGGGCCGGAAACCTCCTATAACGGCCAGCTTTCCTTTGCCGGTTCTGTGCGCATAGATGGTGAATTCAGCGGCGAGATCACCGCCGAGGGTACCCTTATTCTGGGTACATCCGCCAAGGTATCCGGCAGAATAAATGTGGCCCAGCTTATTTTGAGCGGCAAGATTGACGGCGAGATCTTCGTCAGCAAACAGACCACCATGCACAAGACGGCTTTTTTGACCGGCAATATAATGACCCCCATCCTGGTCATGGAAGAAGGGGCCATCCTGCAGGGTTCGGTACAGATGACCAAAGATCCCCTGCCTGAAGGTACCAAGTTTCGCACTGTGCCCAACGCGCAGTTATCCGTATCTTCAGAAGAAGCGTAAGATCGCTTTTTTTTGCGTCCGGCGGCCGGTTACGGCCTGTTTAACTATTCCATTTTTTGGCGGCTTTTGACATTTACGGTGAAATGGTGCATTATCAGCCGGGTTGTTGCGGCTTCAGCCTTTGAAGCCGTCCACCGGTCAGGGCGTAAAATGGTTTATCCATCTTCTTCCTCATGGGATTTTTTTGTGGAGCGCTTATGGTAGAGCTGAATATCACCCTGGTAATCCAGATGGTTAATTTCGTGGTCGCCCTGTTCGTGCTGAACATTCTGCTGGTGCGCCCCGTGCGTGCGATCATGCGTAAACGCAAAGAAATGACCGAGGCTATGGTTAAGGATGCCGGCAAATTCGCCGCAGAGTCCGCCTTGCGTCTCGGCAGGTACGAGGCCGAACTGGAATCGGTCAGGGCGCGCGCTTCCGGCCAGCGTGAGACAGCCAGGGCGCAAGCCGTTGAATCCGGGCGTGTTATTCTGGATAACGCCCAGGAGGAGGCGGCTGTTTTTTTGCAGCGTTCGCGCAAAGAGGCGGAACAGGAAGTGGAGGCGGCCCGGCGGGTTTTGTTCAAGCAGGCTGGGGTGTTGTCCGATAAGGTTGTAACCAGGATTTTGGGCTAGAGCGAATCAACTTTTAAACTGTTCCTGCCGGAGGTTCCGGCACCTCTGCCTGAGGGGTAAAACGGGCATGTCGGTCTGAGCGCGGCTGTACCTCTGTCGCCCCTTGTCGGGCATCAGGGCAAGGCGGGGGCGATAACCGCGCCGGACGACGCCCGGAATGCCGCCTTTCGGACTAAGGTCAAGGCCCCTTTGGGGGCTGGAACAAGCTTAAAGTTGCAATGCTCCGGTATTTCGCGAACTTTGGAGGTTTGCCCATGAGCGAATCCAAAAAAAGTTTCAAGATGTTGGCAATGGTCGTTTTTCTGCTTTGTGTCGCGGCTTTTTATTTTGGCTACGGCTCGCACAGTGAATGGGTGGATTTCGGCTTCAGGTTGTTTAACTTTTTTATGTTTATAGCGCTGATCCGGCACTTTGCCGGAGGCGGCATAAAAAAATTTTTACGCGGGCGCAGTGAGGGCATAGCCTCTAAAATATCCGGACTGGAAAATGCCAGAACCCAGGCTTCCAGACGCCTTAAAGAGGTGGAGGCCAAGATCATCAATCTGGACAAAGAGCGTCAGGCTATAATCGCTGCTTATAAGGCGCAGGGCGAGGCCATAAAATCTGAAATCATCGTCAAGGCGGAAAAGAACGCCAAACAGATCATCGCCCAGGCCAAACTGACCGCCCAGAGCGAGACGGATAAAGCCATGCGGCAGATGCGCGCCGAACTGGCGGAAGAAATTTTTAATACGGCGGAAGACACCTTGCGCCGCAAGCTGGACGCCCGGGTCCATGAAAAGATTATTAACAAGAGCCTGAGCAGGGTGGTGTTGAATTGAGCGGCAATATCGTAGCCCGCAGATATGCGGGGGCTCTATTTGCCTTCGGCCGTAAGGCCGGGCTGCCTGAGCTGGAAAAAATCGCGGTGGATCTGGATGCCTTGCGCGAAATGGTCAAGGCGTCAGTAAAATTGTTCAAATTTTATCAAAGCCCGGTCTTCAGCGTTGAAGACAAGGACAGGATCACCTCCTCTCTTTTGTCTGAGCTTAAAGCCGGGGCGCATACGCGGAATTTTTGCCGTCTGTTGGCCAGGAAGGGGCGTCTGGCGCAGCTCCCGGCCATTGCGGATTGTTTTGACCGGTTGATGGATGAAGAAAAGGGCGTCATTCGGGGCGAACTGGTTACAGCGGTTGTACTTGATGAGGGCAGGCGCGCGGAAGTGCTTAAGCAGCTTAGAAAGCAGGCCGGGCGCGAACTTGCGCTCACTTATTCCGTTGACCCCGATATTTTGGGCGGGGTACTGCTCAAGGTGGGCGACAAGGTACTGGACGCCAGCCTGCGGGTGCAGCTTTCCATCCTGAAAGAACAAATCAAGAGGGGTGTGTAGGGTCATGCAGATTAAAGTGGAAGAAATCAGCAAGATCATTGAGTCGCAGATCGAAAATTTTGATTTGCGTGTGGAGATGAGCGAAACAGGCTCTGTCTTGTATGTGGGCGACGGCATCGCCCGTGTGCATGGGGTAAAAAACGCCATGTCCATGGAGCTTTTGGAGTTTCCGGGCGGGGTCATGGGCATGGTGCTGAACCTGGAGGAGGACAACGCCGGCGTGGCCCTGCTGGGTTCGGATACGGGTATAAAAGAGGGCGATCAGGTAAAACGCACCGGCCGCATTTTTTCCGTGCCCGTGGGCGAGGCGGTGATGGGCCGCGTGCTTGATCCCTTGGGGCAGCCCCTGGATGGTTTGGGCGCGGTGGAATCCAAAGAGGCGCACCCGGTGGAGATCAAGGCCCCCGGCATCATCACCCGCAAATCCGTACACGAGCCCATGCCCACCGGCATCAAGGCCATTGACGCCATGACACCCATCGGGCGCGGACAGCGTGAGTTGATCATCGGCGACCGTCAGACCGGCAAGACGGCCATCTGCGTGGACGCCATCCTGGCCCAAAAAGAAACCGGCATTCACTGTTTTTATGTGGCCATAGGCCAAAAAAAATCCACCGTGGCCATTGTGGCGGAAACCTTGCGTAAATACGGAGCCATGGAGTACACCACCATCATTTCGGCCACGGCCTCCGACCCCGCCCCGCTGCAATATATCGCCCCGTATTCCGGCTGCACCATGGCCGAATATTACCGGGATAACGGCAAGCACGCCCTGATTATTTATGACGATCTCTCCAAGCAGGCCACGGCCTACAGGCAGATGTCCCTGCTGCTCCGCCGCCCGCCCGGACGCGAGGCTTTTCCCGGCGATGTGTTCTATCTGCATTCCAGGCTGTTGGAACGGGCGGCCAAGCTTTCGGACGAGCACGGCGCGGGTTCGCTCACAGCCTTGCCCATCATTGAAACCCAGGCCGGGGACGTTTCCGCCTATATTCCCACCAACGTCATTTCCATCACCGACGGGCAGGTTTATCTTGAGCCTAACTTGTTCAACTCCGGCATACGTCCGGCGGTGAACGTGGGTATTTCCGTGTCCCGCGTGGGCGGCAACGCCCAGATCAAAGCCATGAAGCAGGTGGCGGGCACCCTGCGCCTGGATTTAGCCCAGTATCGCGAACTGGCCTCTTTCGCCCAGTTTGGCTCGGACCTGGACAAAGCCACTCAAACCAAGCTGAACCGGGGCGCGCGCCTGGTGGAGCTGCTCAAACAGCCCCAGTATCAACCCATGCCCGTGCAGGAGCAGGTCGCATCCATTTATGCGGCCAATAAAGGTTTCATGGACGACATCCCGGTGGATCAAGTCGGCCGTTTTGAACGCGAATACCTGGAATTTATGCGCTCCGGCAAAGCGGACGTCCTGGATGATATCGCCGCCAAGAAGGCGCTGGACAAAGATATTGAAGAGCGTTTGTCTGCGGCCATAGGGGAATTTAAAAAAGGCTTCAAGCTCTAATCCCGGTGGAGGTTCAGCATGGCGTCTTTAAAAAGCGTTAAGACCAAAATCACCGGGGTGAAGAAAACCAAGCAGATAACCAAGGCCATGAACATGGTGGCCTCGGCCAAGCTGCGCGGTGCCCAGAGCCGGATGGAGCGCTTTCGTCCTTACGCCGTCAAGTTTCAGGATATACTCAAGGGGCTGGCCGGCAAGATTGAACACAGCGCCCACCCCCTGTTGGAAAAGCGCGGCGCGCCTGCAGCCTGCGGCATCATTCTGGTTACTTCGGACCGCGGGCTGTGCGGGGGGTTCAACGCGGGCCTGATTGCCGCCGCCTTGAAAACGGCCCGGCAAAAGCAGGCTGCGGGCATGAAGGTAAAGTTTTACCATGCCGGGCGCAAGGGGCGCGACGCCATAAAAAAACACGGCTTCGAGCAGGACGCGGCGGAGCATTTTACCCTGGAGCCGCTGGATTTTCAGGTGGCCGGCCAATTGGGCGAGACAGTCATGGCAGAGTATCTTTCCGGCGCTCTGGACGAGGTGCTGGTTATCCATGCCGAGTTTGTGAGCCTGAGCCGGCAGGTGCCTGTACTCAGGCCCATTCTGCCTATGGCTCTGCCGGAGCCGGCCCATGACGGTGCCAAGGAGGCGGAAGAATATATTTATGAACCGGAGGCGGCGGAGCTTCTGGCCGCTTTGCTGCCCCGCCATATAAAGGTGCAAATCTACCGGGGGCTGCTGGATACCTCGGCCTGCGAACACGCGGCCAGAATGGCGGCCATGGATAACGCCACCCGCAATTGCGACGAGATCGCCGCGTCCTTGAGTCTGCTGTATAATAAAACCAGACAGTCAGCCATCACAACCGATCTGATTGATATAGTTTCCGGCGCTGAGGCGCTTAAAGGCTAATAAGGGAGTGCATATGAGCGAAAATATAGGAAAAATTGTTCAGGTTATCGGCGCGGTGGTGGATGTGGAGTTTGCCCCCGGCCGCCTGCCGGACATTCTCACCGCGCTGGAAGTGAAAAACCCCAACAACGTCAACGCGCCGGAACTTATCTGTGAGGTCGCCCAGCATTTGGGCGACAATGTGGTGCGCACCATTGCCATGGACGCGACAGAAGGGCTGGTGCGCGGTCTGCCCGTGCTGGACACGGGGGGGCCGATCATGGCCCCGGTGGGAGCGGCCTCCCTGGGCCGCATTATCAATGTGGTAGGTAGGCCCGTGGACGAAGCCGGCCCCATTAACGCTGAAAAATACCTGCCCATTCATCGCCCCGCCCCCAGTTTTAGCGACCAGAACACCAAGATCGAGATGCTGGAGACGGGCATCAAGGTGGTGGATCTGCTCATTCCCTTCCCCAAAGGCGGTAAGATAGGCCTTTTCGGCGGGGCGGGCGTGGGCAAGACCGTCATCCTTATGGAAATGATCAACAACATCGCCAAACAGCACGGCGGCATCTCGGTGCTGGCGGGCGTGGGCGAGCGCACTCGCGAAGGCAACGACCTCTATTATGAGATGAAAGAAGCCGGGGTGCTTAACAAGACCGCCCTGGTTTACGGGCAGATGAACGAGCCTCCGGGGGCGCGTTCGCGGGTGGCCCTTACCGCCCTGACCTGCGCGGAGTATTTTCGGGATGAAGAGCATCAGGATGTGCTGCTTTTCATTGATAATATCTTCCGCTTCACCCAGGCCGGTTCCGAGGTTTCCGCCCTGCTGGGGCGCATGCCTTCGGCCGTTGGCTATCAGCCCACTCTGGGCACGGACGTGGGCGCTTTGCAGGAGCGCATAACCTCCACCCAGGCCGGCTCCATTACCTCCGTGCAGGCGGTGTATGTGCCGGCGGACGACCTCACCGACCCGGCCCCGGCCACCACCTTTGCCCACCTGGACGGAACCCTGGTGCTTTCCCGCCAGATTGCCGAACTGGGCATTTATCCGGCGGTGGATCCTCTGGATTCCACCTCGCGCATTCTTGACCCGCTGGTGGTGGGTACGGAGCATTACACGGTGGCGCGTGAAGTGCAGCAGGTGCTGCAAAAATATAAAGATTTGCAGGACATCATCGCCATTTTGGGTATGGATGAGCTTTCGGACGAAGACAAGGTGGTGGTCTCCAGGGCCAGGCGCATTCAGCGTTTTCTTTCCCAGCCCTTCCATGTGGCCGAAGCCTTTACCGGCTCTCCGGGCCGTTATGTCAAGCTGGAGGACACGGTCAAGGCCTTCCGGGGCATCCTCAACGGCGAGTACGATCACCTTTCGGAGTCGGATTTTTATATGGTGGGCGGCATTGAAATGGCTCTGGAAAAATACAGGGCCCGCCAGTCCTCCGACAAGTAGGAGCGCGTTATGGATAAGAACCTCCAGCTTGACATTGTTACTCCCGACAGGCTGGTGCTGAGCGAGCGGGTGGACTATGTGAGCGCGCACGGGGTAAAGGGCGATTTCGGCGTCCTGCCTGGGCATATTCCCATGCTGGTGGCTCTAAGTGTGGGCGGCTTAAGCTACGTGGTGGACGGCAGCCGCAGAACCGCCTTTGTGAACGGAGGCTTTGCGGAAGTGGCCGGTAACAAGGTTACCGTCCTGGCTGAATCCTCCGAACTGGCCGACAATATAGACCTGGCCAGGGCTATGGAATCCAAGCGCCGGGCGGAACAGCGCCTGGAAAATAGAGAGACGGGTTTTAACATGAAACGGGTCGAGTCTTCCTTGCAGCGTGCGCTGGCCCGCATTCAAATTCACGATAATCGCTGACGGCGGCCGCGCCGCAGGGTTTGCCCCCGTGCGGCGTGTTATCCGGGAGAAGCTTCATGCCCAAACGGATACTTGTGGTGGATGATGAACTGGCCAGTTTAAAGCAGGTCAGCGTACAGCTTTCCAGCCACTACGACCTGGCCCTGGCCAAGTCGGGTTACATGGCCTTGCGTATCTGCGAACAGGAAAGACCGGATTTGATTCTCCTGGATGTTGAAATGAAGGAGATGAACGGTTTTGACGTCATTGCCCGGATCAGGCAGAACCCGGCTCTGGAGCGCATTCCGGTCATTTTTCTCACCGGACACCGCTCGGCGGAAGTGGAAATCAAGGCCCTGCTCTCAGGGGCCATGGATTTTATTACCAAGCCGGTGAACAAAGATATCCTGTTTCACCGCATTGAGATGCATCTCAAGTATTCGGCGTATCAAAGCTATCTGGACAGCGCGGTCAAAGAGCTTGAGAACAGCATTGTCCTGTCTTTTGCCGAGCTTATAGAATGCAGGGATAAAAATACGGGCGGGCATCTTCTGCGCACCAGCAGATATATGGAGATCCTCAGCCGTGAATTGCTGCAAGCGGGTCTTTTTACTGACGAACTGACCCCGCATGAAGTTGATATGATGATCCGGGGCGTGCTTTTTCACGACATAGGCAAGATCGGCATCAGCGACGCCTACCTGAACAAATCCGGCACACTTAGCCCGCAGGAGTATGATGAGGTGAAAAAACACACCCTCATCGGCGCGCGTATTGTGGAGTCCATTTACCAGCGTATGCCTGCCCAGGAATATATGAAATACGCCGCGATGATTGCCGAAGGCCACCACGAACGCTACGACGGCACAGGTTACCCCCACGGCCTGTCCGGCGACAAGATCCCTTTGTGCTGCCGCATCGCCGCCGTGGTCAATGTGTACGACGGCTGCAGAACAGAGCGCCCTCACCGTCCGGTCTTGACGCATGAGGAAGCATGCAGGATTATTATGAAGGGCGCGGGCGCTGAGTTTGATCCGATCATTGTCAGCGTGTTCGGTGCCATCAGCGGGAAGTTTGCGGAAGTTAACCTTGATATGCGGCCTTTGGCGCAGGTTTGAGGCCAGGTTCCATGGACAAGATTTTGATAGTGGACGACAATCTGGCTGTCTTAAGGCAGATCCGTGCGCATCTGGCCGGAGATTACGATGTGCTGCTGGCCAAATCCGGTGAGATGGCCGTTAAGCTTTGTTTGAGCGAACAGCCGGACCTCATTCTGCTGGATATAGAAAT
>JAITGZ010000161.1 GCA_031280335.1 Deltaproteobacteria bacterium
ATTAAGGAAACGCTGATTTATTCTCTTGAGGTGGCGCTGCCCCCCCCCCCGCAAACTCCCCGGCCGGGTGCCTTGCCGTTGTGCAGCGGGATGGCAGAGGTAAAGCAATGCCTGGGCGAACATGCCCCTTTCTTATTCCCCCCAGCGGGGTTCGGGGCGGAGCCCCGAAGTAATCAGTGTTTCCTTAAACATGGGTCAAGCCCGCAGGCGGGCTTTTAGGCCTCATTTGGGGTGGAATTCCCCTGAAATCGCGCAAGGCTGAAATAATATAGCCGGAAGAAGACCTGTCTTCAAGCTCCGCGTAAAATTCCCGTCCCTCTCCGGCCAGCAGGGCTTTCTGCCGCGCTTCGCTAAGTTCTGACAGGCCCGTGTCCACCCGGAAATTATTCAGGGCGCTTAAAGCGTAATGCGCCTGCTTGCGCCAGTTCGCTTGATCCCAAAGGGAAAGCTCGGCCAAAAAGCCCATATCCCAAAAAGAAAAAGCCGGAACCCGCCGTGCGACCTCATGCAGTTCGCTTAACCAGGTACGCTCGCCTTTGGCTGCCGTTTCCCTGGCCAGAAGCAGGCATTCAAAAGCGCACAGGGGTATCTGCCCGGTGCCGGTTTTAAAGCCAAAACCCACTTCGGCCCGCCGCCCCAAGGCATTGAGCAGTTTGCCCCAGGCCAGATAATGATCATAAGGAGCGCGCAGGCTGGTAACGCTTGCCGCCACGCTCTCCGGCAGGGATTTGCCCAGAGCGTTCAGCTGGCGCAGCCAGAAAAGCCCGGCCCAGTCCAGTCGTTCCAGGGCCAAGGAGGTCATGGCCCCAGCCAGATTGCAATCCAGATTGGACTGATGCGCTTTATTGTATAAAATGGCCGCAGCCAGTTCCGCCGCTTGTTTTTTATATACTTCAGCCGTGGATGGGCTGTACAAAATATTGCCTTCATGGGCGCTTTCCACCATAAGCAGCAGGCGCATGGCCTGGATCAGGCCGCTTGCCTTGACCTCGGCCGAACGTTCCATAAACCACTCCGCCGGGCGGCGGAAGATGCCGGTACGGCCCATTTGCAGCAAGGTCAGCCATAAAAAACGTCCCGCGTCCTCCCCGGAGGCTCTGCCCCTGACTGCTTGCGCGGCTTCCAGCAAAGAAGCGATCCGGTGAGCGGGCAGGTGGCAGGCCTGAACACGCTGCCACCCGGCTCGGCCTATTTTTTCCGCTGCCTGGAGATTCCTGGAATAAAAACGGATTTTTTCCAGCAATTCTAGGCTATGGGCATAGGTTTCAAATTCCAGGCCCGGCTCAAAATGGCTGTTCTGATCCTCTCCCACATCCTGGCTTATGACCAGCGCGCCACAGGAACAGGCTTCAAACAGGCGGTAATTTACCTCCAAAGCTATGGCTTCATTGGGGGTCAGGCGTGCGTCCGCGAACAAATCCAGCATGGCGGTGTGGGGCAGAGGAGCGTCAGGCAGGTAAAGGCCGCATTCTTTGGTCAACATATCCACCATGAGCTTGCGCGCCGGACGGTGTTCGGTAATCATGCCGGCAAAGGCCAGGGGGTGGCGGCGTTCCGCATGGGGTCTGAAGGGCCGGGCATAGCCCGCCGGCCCGAACCGTTTGACCTGGGGGTGCCTGCGTTCCTGTGGCAAGGCTGCATAAAGGCTTACGTGCGGGGTAAAGACCAGATCAAAAAGCCGGGCATAATATTTATGCCAATACATGTTCAGGTGGGCGTCAATGCTGATGAAGGCCGTGGGGCAGGGCATATCCTCCAGCCCGCAGCAGATTAGGCGCGCGCCCAGGCGTTCGTGCTGGATGAACAAATCCGGCTCAAAGCCGTGTTCCCGCAACAGGCCGGGCAGATGAACAAGCCCGCCCTCCGGGACGCGCAGGGGCAGCACCTTGTGCCCTGCCTGTTCCAGAGCCGAGGCATAGGGCAGGTCCAGACAGGCGATATTCATCTTGGTCTTCCCGGTTCCAGTACGTGGCGCAGGTTTTCGCCCAAAAGGTTATAACCAAGCACGGTCAATAAAATGGAAAGTCCGGGAAAAAGCGACATCCACCAGGCTATTTCCATGCTCTGCTTCCCTTCCAGCAGCATGTTGCCCCAACTGGCTTCAGGCGGCTGTACCCCCAGGCCCAGAAAAGACAGGGAGGACTCAATGAGAATGGCCCCGGCCACGCCCAGGGTGGCGTAAACCAGCACAGGCCCCATGGCGTTGGGCAGAATATGCACAAAAAGAATGCGCGGCGCTCTTGCCCCGGCCAACCGGGCCGCAGCTATGAAGTCGCGTTCACGCAGGCTCATGGTCTCGGCCCGTACCAGACGCGCCACACCCATCCAGGAGGTCAGGCCGATGATGACCATGATGTTAAATAAACCGGCATCCAGAAAGGCGATGACCGCCAGGATCAGAAAAAAGGAGGGGAAACAGAGCATTACATCCACAAAACGCATGATCAGCTCATCCGCCAAACCGCGAAAAAAGCCGGCCGTAAGTCCCAGAAGTACACCTACGACCACGGATATGCCCACCGAAACAAAGCCTACCCAGAGCGAGACGCGCGCCCCGAAGAGCAGACGCGAGAACACATCGCGTCCCAAGGCGTCCGTGCCCAGCCAGAATTCGGCGGAGGGAGGGTTGAGTTTGCGCGCCAAGTGCAGTTCGTTGGGATCAAAAGGTGCCAGCCAGGGGGCTAGTAGGGCGGCCGCGGCCATACCCAGCACGATGAACAGCCCCAGGTAAAAAGAGGCGCGCATCAGTTTTGCCCCCGCAAATCGCCGTCTCCGCTGCGAATACGCGGGTCGGCCAGGGCGCAGCATATATCCGCCAGCAGGTTCCCCGCCAGGGTGAGTACGGCGCCCAGAACCAGGTTGCCCATGATGAGCTGGTAATCCCTGGCCATGACCGCCTCGTAAAAAAGTTGCCCCAGACCGGGCAGGGCGAAGATGGATTCAATAATCACGCTGCCGCCGATGAGTCCAGGCACGGACAGGCCGAGCAGGGTGATCATGGGCAGCAGGGCGTTGCGCAGGGCATGGCGGAAAATGACTGTATGCCGCAGCAGACCTTTGGCCCTGGCCGTACGGATGTAATCCTGGCGCATGGCTTCCAGCATGGCCGTACGCATATAGCGCGACATGCCGGCAAGGCTGCCGAAGGTATAAATGAATACGGGCAGAGTGAGGTGCGCGGCCAAATCCATAACCTTGCCCCAGGAGCTTAATTGGGCATAATTCATGGAAGTTATGCCCGATATGGGCAGCGCCTGCCAGTGGATGGAAAATTGCAGCATGAGGAGCATGGCCAGCCAGAAACCCGGCATGGCAAAGCCAATATATACCAGAAGGGAACTGCCGCGATCAAACCATCCTCCAGGGCGCATGGCCGCAGCCACGCCCAGGGGCACGGCCACAAGCAGGGTCAGAACCAGAGAAAGCGCGTTCATGCCCATGGTCAGGGGAAGGCGCTCCGCGATTCTATCCAGTACCGGACGCCGGTCGCTGCTCATGGAAAGGCCGAAATCCAGGCGGACAAGTCTGCCCACCCAGCGTGCGTACTGGGTGGGTAAAGGTTGATCCAACCCATAGATGGCTTCCAGCTTTTTGCGCGCTCCCGCATCGGCCAGGGGGTTCAGGGTGGTTTCCATATCCGTGGGCGAACCTGGGGCCAGATGGATCACCCAAAAACTGACTAGAGTAATGCCCCAAAAAATTACCAGCAGCCAAAGCGCTTTTTTGCCTAGGCGCTTGCATAGCCGCCTGCCGCGCCCTTCCATGATCCTAAGCCGCCTCCGGGTACATCCAGCGCCGTATGGCGGCCAGCTCTTCCTGCCACTCTCCTCCCAGACGCAGATTCAAAAAAAAGCGGAACAAGGCGTCTAAAAATTCTAAACCTTTTTCCAGCAGATAGACTTTTTCAAAAAATATGGCTTCCGGGTCTTCGTCTTTTTCCAGACCCCCGGATATTTTAGGGGTTTTAAAGCCCCCAAGGCTGAAGTCTTCGGCCTTTAACGCGAATTGCCAGCTTTCTTCCGCCTCTTCCTGTCCCGCCGCTGGGTTCTGGCCGAGGTCTTTTTTTGTTTGGGATCGATCCAGGCGGATCAAGGCGCGGATAACCTTTTTGCCCGTGGTCAGACCAAGTCTGGCCTCACGCAGTTCAGAGGCTGCTCCGGAGACGCTGGCTGTCTCCGCCAGTTCCCCCTCCCCGCCTCGTACCACCACGCGTTTTTCCATGATCACAGAAAATTCCTCGCCCAAGGCGCTTTTAAAGCCCCCGGAAGTTTCGCCGCGATACCAAAGCCAAGTGAGAAAATCCTGCCCCAGGGTTTCGTCCGGGGTTTCCGGCACGGAGCGGGAAAACGCTCCGGCCTGCACGGAAGCATAGCTCATTTTGTTCACATCCTGAAGTTTGCGGGTTCAAGCAGGTTCAAGCGCTCCAGTTCTTCTTCCGCCAGCAGAGAGCAGGCCAGACCGTAAGGCGTAAGCCGATCCAGGCGCAAAGAGAAAGAATGGCTGAAGTATTCTTCAAATAAGTCTAGTACCTTACCTGAAACAGTGGCAATGAGGATGCGCCCTTCGCTCAGGTTCCAGATTACCTCAAACACTGCCGGAATGGGCAGAAAACGTCGGTTGAGTTCAAAGAGTACCCGTTCGCGGATTTCTTTTTTGCGTTCGCGCGACACGTAGGTTTTGCCCTGGGCGCGTATTTTTTCTTCTTCCGCCAGCAGGGCCAGGTTAAAATGCTTTTTCAGCACCGCCGGAGGCACCCGGCGCGTATCCAGGCGCAGGGCAAAGGCCGCGTAGTCGCCCCCCTTGAGCGGCGGGTTCTCCAGCCACTGCGTATCCAGCATGTTCTCGAAGGATACCCAGCCCCAGGCGCGCTCTTCAGGTAAATCGTCAATGTCTCTGAAGGAAAATTGCCGCAGTTTATCTGGGAATTCGCGCCAAAATGCCTCTGTAAGCTCGTCCTGTACCGCATAGCGGGTGAAACTGACGCTGTTTTTTAAAAAAGCCATGGTACACCACTTGGGTTATGGTTCAGCGCGTATGCGCCAGAATAAATTTTTTAAAGCCGTCCTTATCCAGGCCCCAATGGGCGCGCAAGACACCCGCCGGGCCATGCTCCACAAAAACGTCCGGCAGCCCGCAGCAATGGACGCGGCATTTGTTCAGCCGTCCGTGGGCGCTTAAAAGTTCCAGCACAGCAGAGCCGAATCCTCCCGCCAGAACGTGTTCCTCCAAAATGAGCAAGACGGAATGGTTTTCGGCCATCTCCAATATCTGCCGTTCAGGCAGGGGTTTGACCCAGATGGGGTCAAAAAGGGTGAGCGTCCTTCCTCCTTCTTTTTCGATCTCATCCAAGGCTTCCCAGGCCAAATGCACCGTGCCGCCCACGGCAAGCACCGCAGCCGCCGCGTTGCCCCGGCGCAGAAATTCGCCCTCCCCCGGAGGAATGGGCTTAAAAGCGGGCTGGGGATCAAAAAAAGGGCACTGTCCGCGTGGGTAGCGCACGGCCACCGGACGCCCCAGGTTCAGGGCGGTGGTCAGGGCGTTCTGCAGGGTGCGGCGTCCTCTGGGCGAAAGGATGTGCATGTTGGGCATGGGCCGGAGACAGGCCATATCAAAAACCCCGTGATGGGTGGGCCCGTCCTCGCCCACCAGCCCGGCCCGATCCAGGGCGAAGACCACAGGCAGATTTTGCAGGGCCACGTCATGCAAAACCTGATCATAGGCGCGTTGTAAAAAAGTGGAATAAAGGGCCACCACAGGCTTCATGCCTTGGGCGGCCAGACCTGCGGCATAGGTAACAGCGTGTTGTTCGCATATGCCCACATCAATGAAGCGCGCTGGAAAGCGCGCGCTGAAACGATTTAAACCTGTGCCTTCAGGCATGGCGGCGGTAATGGCGATGATGCGCTCGTCTTTTTCCGCCAAATCGCACAGGGCGGAAGAAAACACCTCAGTATAGCTCAATGCCTCGTCCCCGGCGTTGGGAGCCTTTACATTGCCGGTGAGCGGGTTGAAACGCCCCACCCCATGATAATTGCTTGGATCGGATTCCGCCAGGGGGTAACCTTTGCCTTTTTTGGTCAGCACATGTAGCACTATGGGGGAGCCGGCGGCGCGGGCCAGACTCATGGCTTCCTGAAGCTTGCTTAGATCGTGCCCGTCCACCGGGCCTAAATAATCAAAATTGAGTGCTTCAAACAAAATGCCTGGGGTAAAAAAAATCTTGAAACTTTTCCGGCTTTGTCTGGCGAAGCTGAGCATATCTTCGCCCACCAGCGGCACGGAACGCAAAAAATCCGAAATCTCACGCCGCAGGCGGCGCATCCAGCGCGAAGACAGCTTGCGGCTCATAAAATAAGAAAGCGCGCCTACGTTTTTGGATATGGACATGCCGTTGTCGTTCAGGATGACAATCAGGCGCTTGTTTATGGCTCCGGCGTGATTCATGGCCTCATAGATCATACCGCCGGTCAGGGCGCCATCGCCCACCACCGCTACCACATGCTCGCCGCCGTCGCGCATTTCTCTGGCTGTAACCATGCCCAAGGCCGCTGATATGGAGGTGGAGGCATGTCCAACCCCAAAATGATCATAGGGGCTTTCGTCCGGTTTGGGAAAGCCGCTGATGCCCCCGAACTGGCGCAAGGTATCAAAGCGATCCGCCCGGCCGGTGAGGATCTTGTAAGCATAGGTTTGATGGCCCACATCCCAGATGATTTTGTCATATTCAGGATTAAACTGGCGCAGCAAGGCGATGGTCAGTTCCACCACCCCCAGGGAGGACGCCAGATGTCCGCCGGTGCGGGAGACAGAACCAAGAATCTTATTCCGCAGTTCCCGCGCCAGCAGAGGCAGCGCCCCTTCGTCCAAGGCGGCCACATCGCGGGGGTGTTTGATCCCCGGCAGAATAACGCTTTTGGCGTTGTCAGAAGCGCGCATCAAGACGACCTTTGCAGTACATATTCAACCAGTTCACGCAGAAAAAGCGCCTCCGTTCCGCTGAAAACGCTTATGGCATCCAGAGCAGCCGCTCCGGCTTCTTCCGCCAGGGCGCGGCTGCGGGAGACGCCCAACAGGGAGGGGTAGGTTATTTTGCCTTTGGCCGCATCGCTCCCCACGGGCTTGCCCAGGGCGGCTTCATCCCCCTCTTCGTCCAGAATATCATCCACAATCTGAAAAGCCGCGCCCAGAGAACGCCCGTAGCGATCCAGACGCACGCAGTCCTCCTCCTTCGCTCCGGCCAGTATGGCTCCGCTCACGCAGGATACGGTGATGAGCGCCCCGGTCTTGGCGGCCTGCATGTCGCGTAATTGCTCCAAAGTAATCTTCTGCCCGGAGGTATAAAGCATATCCAGATACTGACCGCCCACCATGCCCTGGGAGCCTGCGGCCACGGCCACAGCGCGCAGGGCGCGCAGGGTTCTTTCCGCCGGCGGGGCGGTGCCGGCACCGGGCGGAGAGGCGGAGGCCATGAAAATAAAGGCATCGGTCAGCAGGCCGTCCCCGGCCAGAATCGCTGCGGCTTCACCAAAACGTTTGTGATTTGAGGGTTTGCCCCGGCGTAAATCGTCATTATCCATGGCCGGCAGGTCGTCATGAATCAATGAGTAACTGTGGATGCACTCCAGTGCCGCCGCAAAGGGCAGGGCCGTTTCGGCCTCCAGCCCGAACAGTTCGGCGCATGAAAGGCAGAGCGCCGGGCGCAGGCGTTTGCCACCGGCCAGTAGGCTGTAGTTCATGGCTTCGCGCAGGCCGGGGGGCATGTCCAGATGGGAGAGGCAGTGGGCGAGATACGTTTCCACCAGTATGGATTTGGCGCGAAGGTTGTCTTTAAAGGGCATTATCCCCTCCGTCCGCGCAGCCGGGAGCGGGGGAATCCGCTGCTATGAATTCCCGTGGGCCTTCTTCCGTATAGAGGTGTACCGTATGTTCGGCTTCGTCCAGAATCCTGCGGCATCCGGCCGCCAGGGCCATGCCCTCTTTATACAAGGACAGGCTCTCTTCCAGGCTGGGCCGCCCCCGTTCCAGACGATCGGTTATTTCGCGCAGGCGGCTCAACTGTTCTTCAAATTCAGGTTCTTTGCCGCAATCCTCAGGGGCTTTTTCACC
>JAITGZ010000001.1 GCA_031280335.1 Deltaproteobacteria bacterium
AACCTTACTATGCCCTGGCCAAAGAGAGCGGCAAGGTTTCCTTCCCGCCCATTTACATGGATGCGGACACCAAGGCGCTGGTTACCACCATTTCCGCGCCGGTGCTGGACCAAGGCAAGGTCATCGGCGTGGCCGGGGTGGATATGAGCCTTGCGTCCATGCAGGAAGAAATGGGCGGGATCAGGATCATGGGCGACGGTTTTGTTACTGTGGTGTCAGAAGACGGCATGATTCTGGCCACGCATGATCCGTCCATGGTGGGCAAGGATATCTCCTTGCTCTTTCCGGACAAGGTCAAGGCGGCCATCAAGTCCAGGGAAGGCTACAGCCATGTGGATCGCCTTCAGAACCATGGACGGCGTTTTTTGCATCAGATTCGCTCCTTAAGCTACGGCGACGGCTCCACATCCTGGGGCTTCATCGTCAGCCTGCCTCTGGACGAAATAATGGCTGAAAGCCTCAAAGACGGCATGATCGAGCTCTTTATCTCCGTGGTGGGCATTATCCTGGTATTGGTGATGATCATCTGGCTCATCGGGCGGATGACCAGGGATATCGCGGCCGGGGTGAATTACGCCGAGGCCATCGCCTCCGGCCGCTTGGACGCGGAGTTCAGCCTGCGGCGCGGGGATGAAATAGGCCTGCTGGCTGATTCGCTGCGCAAGATGACCGCCTGGATGAAATCTTCTCTTGACGAATCCTCCAGGTTGGCCGAAGAAAACGCCCGATCCCGTGAAAAAACCGAGGAGGCCCTGGCCGCGATCAAAACCAAGGTGAATAAAGAGCAGGAGCGCCAGGCAAAAATGCGTGAGCTGGCCGAGCGTATTGACATGATTGCCGGTGATTTGCGGTCTGAAATCAATATATTGGTGGAAAGGATCCAAAAGGCGGAGGACGATGCCGGCTTTACCATGGCCCAGGCGCAGAAAAATAAGGAAGCCGTGCATATTCTGGAAGAAATAACCGCCCAGGTGCTGCGCCAGGTGGAGATTGCCGTAAGCAGCACGGAGGGGGCCAAGGAGCAGGCCGTGCAGGGAGACGAGGTCATGAAGGCCGTGAGCGGTTCGGTGGAAAGAATCGCCCGGAGCAGCGAGAACCTGAAGCTCATTCTTTCTTCCCTGGCTGGAAGGGCCCAGGGCGTGGGTGATATTCTGACCGTAATCTCCGACATTGCGGATCAAACCAACCTGCTGGCCCTGAACGCGGCCATTGAAGCGGCCCGCGCCGGCGAAGCCGGGCGCGGTTTTGCCGTGGTGGCGGACGAGGTGCGCAAACTGGCGGAAAAAACCATGCAATCCACCAAGCAGGTGGGGGATGTAACCGGATCCATCAAGGAAGAAACGCTCAAATCCGTCGGCGCCATGGAAGAATCGCTGCAAGAGGTACAGGCGAGTTCGGAACATTCGGCCAGCTCCAGCGCGGCCCTGAAAGACATTGTAGCCCTGGTGGAAAAAAGCGCTGCGGAGGTAAGCCTGATCAGCTCCATCAGCGCCAAACAGGCGGAAGCCAATGAATCCATTGTCCACGCAAGCGATCAGGTGGAAGAAATCGCCCAGAACACCGTCCAGACCATGCGCGCCGCATCCGAGGGCGTGGGGCACATGGCCGATCTGGCGCATAAACTGGCGGAAACCACCAGCGCCCTGCGCGCCCTGGAATGAGTGTGGGAGAACATGAACAAAAAAAATTTTCTGCGCGGGCGTTTTGAGGCGGAAGCCGACGCCCTGGCCAAAAGCTTTACCCAATCCGTTTCCCATGACCGGCGTCTGTACCTGGAAGATATAGCCGGGTCCGTTGCCCACGCCCGTATGCTGGCGGCGCAGGGTATCATCACGCGGGAAGAGGCGGATCTGCTGGTCGGCGGCCTGGAACGGGTCAGGGCCGAGATTGAAGCCGGAGATTTTGTCTGGAAAGAAGACCTGGAAGATGTGCATATGAATATTGAAAGCCGCCTGACCGAACTGGTGGGCGAAGCGGGCAAAAAACTGCACACCGGCAGAAGCCGCAACGACCAGGTGGCCCTGGACTTTCGCCTTTTTGTCTCGCGCCGCCTGGGGGAGTGGGCGGTTCTGACCCAGGAGCTGATGCGGGCGCTGACGCGGCAGGCGGAAAAGGGGCAGGAGATTTTTTTGCCCGGCTATACCCATTTGCAGGCGGCCCAGCCGGTCAGCCTGGCCCAACATTTGCTGGCCTATGCCTGGATGTTCAAGCGCGATGTGGAGCGCATGCGCGACGCGGATAAGCGCACACGGGTTTCGCCCCTGGGGGCGGCGGCCCTGGCCGGGACCTCCCACCCGTTGGATCCCTTGCGCGTGGCCCGGGATTTGCGCCTGGAGGCCGTTTTTGACAACAGCATGGATGCTGTTTCTGACCGGGATTTCGCCCTGGAAGCCATGTTCTGCGCCAGTCTGGGCATGGCCCACCTGTCGCGCCTGTGCGAAGATATTATTTTGTGGGCCAATCCGGCCTTCGGCTTTGTCCGTCTGCCCGATGCCTATTCCACCAGCTCCAGCATCATGCCGCAGAAAAAAAACCCCGATGTGGCCGAACTGGCGCGCGGCAAGACCGGGCAGGTTTACGGCGCGCTTTTAGGTCTGCTGACCACGCTCAAGGGGCTGCCCATGACCTACAACCGGGATTTGCAGGAGGACAAGGCGGCCTTTTTTATGGTGGATGACGCTTTATCCGGCTCGCTCCGGGTAATGGCCGGCATGGCCGCCTCCCTGGACTTCAGGGCGGAAAATATGCGTCTGGCCTTGGCCAAGGGCTACGTTAACGCCACGGAACTGGCCGATTACCTGGTCTCCAAGGGCATTCCCTTTCGCGATGCCCACGGTTTGACCGGGGCGGCCGTGTCCCTGGCCGAAAAGCGCGGCGTGGGGCTGGAGGATCTGCCCCTAGACGATCTGCGCGCCATCTGCCCGGCCATAGATGAAGGGCTTTATCCCCTGTTGGCCCCGGAAACAGCCGTAAGGCGCAGGACCACCCCCGGCGGAACCGGGCCGGAGTCCGTAAAGGCGCAGTTGACCAGGCTGAAGCATTGGCTGGCCTGAAAAGGTTTTTGGCTTCGGGCCACTGGGGCAAAGCAAATTTGAAACCATTCCCGCCGCAAGAGGACTTGTTTAGCTGTGAATGTTTTGGACCCATTTCCCCGTCATCCATGGCACCACCATATACTAACTTTTTAGGTGGACCAGTTTTTTAGGGGCAGGTCATATCGGAGAGCATCATGTCCATAAAAACCAAAGTTACGGAACTGCTTGGCATTAAATATCCCGTCATCCAGGGATGTATGCAATGGATTTCCACAGCCTCCTTTGTCGCCGCCGTATCCGAAGCCGGCGGTCTGGGTATTCTGTCGGCAGCCACACAACCGGACGTGCAGGCATTGCGCGAAGAGATACGCGCGGTCAGGCGAAAAACCGACAAGCCTTTCGCCTTGAATGTGTCCATTTTTCCCACCATCAACGCGCCGGACTACCAGTCCATGTTTGCCGCGGCCATGGAAGAGGGGGTGCGCATCATTGAAACAGCGGGCCGCGCGCCTCAGGAATTTATGGATTTTCTGAAGAAAAACGGTGCCATTGTCATGCATAAATGCACTACCGTAAAGCACGCCCTTAAGGCGGAAAGCATCGGCTGCGACCTGGTGGTGGCGGATGGTTGTGAGTGTGCCGGGCACCCCGGAGAAAACGACATTGGATCCATCGTGCTTTCGGCGCGGGCGGCGGAAGAGCTGCATGTTCCTTTCATCTCTTGCGGCGGGTTCAGCAACGGCAGGGGCCTGGCGGCTGCGCTGATGCTGGGGGCGGGCGCTGTTACAATGGGCACGCGCTTCATGGCGACGGAAGAATGTCCGATTTTGCCGCAGATCAAAGAATATTTGGCGCAAAACATTACCGAAATGGATACCATGCTGATTATGCGCGCCTACAAGAACACCATACGCGCTTATGCCAACGATACCTCCAAAGAAATCTTGCGCATGGAAAAAACAGGCGCGCCTTTTGAGCAAATAGCGCCTCTGGCCGCCGGCCGGCGTGGGCGCGCCGTTCTGCTGGAAAGCGCCGACATGCGGGATTCCGTACTCAGCATGGGGCTTTCCGCCGGTCTGGTGCATGACATCGTCAGCGTACGCGAACTTATAGAGCGCACCGTGCGCGAGGCCAAGGCCTGCATCAGGCAATACGCGGCTGCTTAACAAATACATAATGTCTGACGGCGTTGCGCGGAATCAGCCGCCCCGGAGATATGGGGCTTTTCAAATTTTAATCGATGAGGGGGTCCGGGTTGAATTGCTCTAACCCGGATATTGCATGAGCAAGCTCTCCCTGGTCAATTTTGAGCTTGCTCATGTTTTTTCATCGGGCATTTTTCAAAAAGGACGGCACTATCGATTCAAACGGCGCAGGACGCCTTCGAT
>JAITGZ010000177.1 GCA_031280335.1 Deltaproteobacteria bacterium
CAACAGAGCTAACGCCCGTACGGCAGGTTCGACACGGAGCCGTTGCTCCAGGCTATTTTCCGCTCCAGCGTTTATAAATAATGCTGCCGTTGGTGCCGCCGAAGCCGAAGTCATTGCACAGCACTATATCCACCTGCTTTTTTTCCGGACCGTGTACCATGTAGTTCAAGTCGCATTCAGGATCAGGGGTTTCGTAGTTAATGGTTCCAGGTATGATGCCCTGATGCAGGGTCAGCACGCTGAACACGCTCTCAATACCTCCGGCGCCGCCCAAAAGATGCCCTACCTGGGATTTATTGGAGACAATGGGCACATTATAGGCATGTTGCCCAAAAACCCGTTTTATGGCCTTGGTCTCACACAGGTCGTTCAGATGGGTGGAAGTGCCGTGCGCGTTGATATGCCCCACATCCTTGGGGTCAAGGCCAGCATCGCGCAAAGCGCGCTGCATGGAAGCGGCCATGCCCAGACCATCCTCCTGCGGCGCGGTCATATGATAGGCATCACCCGATGCGCCGAAGCCCGTAATCTCGGCATAAATACGCGCGCCGCGCTTGCGGGCGCTTTCCAGTTCTTCCAAAAAGAGCAAGCCGGCCCCCTCTCCCATGACAAAGCCTGAACGATTTTTGTCAAAGGGACGGGAGGCTTTTTGCGGATCGTCATTGAGGGTACACAAGGCCTTAAGAGCGGTGAAACCGGAAATGCCCATGGGCGAGATGGTTGATTCCGCCCCTCCGGTAATGGCCGCCGTGCAACGGCCCAGCATAATATCCGAATAGGCGTAGCCTATGGCGTGCAAAGCTGAGGCGCAGGCGCTGCAGGCCGCCAGGTTAGGCCCTTTGGCTCCGGTGAAGATGGAAATCTGACCCGGGGCCATGTTGGAAATAAGCATAGGGATATAGAAAGGAGAAACCCGGCCGGGGCCGCTTTCAACCAATTTGGAGTGAAAGACCTCAATGGTGTTGAGCCCGCCCATGCCCACGCCTATACACACCGCCACATCATGGGCGTTGGCCTCATCAATGACATAACCGCTGTCCTTCATTAACTCCATACCCGCAGCCACGGAAAGCTGCACGAAACGATCCATGCGCTTGGACTGCTTGACCGGGATGCCGAAGGCCTCGGGATCAAAATCTTTCACTTCGCCGGCTATTTGGGCGTCAAAATCGCCGGCGTCAAAGGCTGTAATGGGGGCAACGCCGGATTCGCCCGCCAGCAGCTTTTCCCAACTGGAACGAAAATCGTTAGCCAAAGGGGATATGGCCGCAAGGCCGGTGATGACTACACGTTTGTTGCTCATGCTTTCTCCAGAAATACCGCGTAGCGGAGAGGAAGGGCGGTCTTGGGGCTATTCAGAAAACGCAATAAGCCCGGATACTCCGCCCGGCCTCCTCCAGCAGCTTTGGCAGGCAGAGAGGGCCGGGCGCGAGCGGTTCAGGAGGTATGATCCGCTATATATTTATACGCGTCTTTGACTTTCAGAAGCTTCATGGCCTCTTCGTCGCCTATTTCCACATGAAACTCTTCTTCCATGGCCATGATCAGTTCCGTCAAGTCCAGAGAATCCGCCCCCAGATCTTCAATAAAGGAGGCGTCCGGGGTAACTTCTTTGGCATCCACACCCAATTGATCCACAATGATTTGTTTCACCTTTTCTTCTACTGACATCATTCCTCCAGATAAATCAAATAGTTACAATAAATATGCCCTGCAATGGGCCTTGAGCCAGCCCCACGCCTATTGCGCAACAGATATCTGCCTGCAAATCCCTGGCGGACGGTCCGCATTACGCCGCAAGCCGGACCCGTCCTAAAATTTGAAATGAATGCGGCCTCAGCAATATAAGCCGCCATTTACAGCCAACACCTGTCCGGTAATATACCCGGACCGTTCCGAAACCAGAAAAGCCACTGCCTCTGCCACATCCTGCGCTGAACCGAAACGCTTTAGAGGTATCTGCTCCATATAAAGCCCGCGTGTCTCTTCGTTCAGGGCGGCGGTCATGTCGGTTTCGATAAAGCCAGGAGCCACCGCATTCACCGTGATACCCCGCCCCGCCAATTCTTTGGCACAGGTTTTGGTAAAGCCGATCAACCCGGCCTTGGCCGCGCTGTAATTGGACTGGCCGGCATTGCCCGTCTGCCCAACCACCGAAACTATGTTGACAATACGTCCTTGGCGCTGCTTGACCATGATTTTTGCCGCTTCCCGCGAACAGACGAAGGGACCGCGCAAATCGGCATTAAGTACGCTGTCCCAATCATCATTCTTCATGCGCAGAAGCAGTCCGTCCCTGGTAATGCCTGCGTTGTTGACCAGGGCGGACAAAAAAATCTTCTCCTTGATTTCGTTGTGAAAAAAATCCTCCACCCCTTGCGCGTCGGAAACATCCAAGCAAAAAGCCTTAGCCTTGCCTCCGCCGGCACGAATATCCTCAACTACAATTTCCGCCTCGGAAGCCTTGCTTAAATAGGTGAGATAAACCTGAAGACCATTCCTGGCAAGGGTCAGGGCCACGGCGCGGCCTATGCCGCGTGAGCCTCCGGTAACCAGGGCGGTGCGTACGAGTTCGCTCATGGCATAATCCTTAAAAATTAATTCACCGATTTTTAGAATATTTTACGCTTGAATATTGCTGCGGGCGAGCCCCGTTGTTCCGGACAGGCAATCCTATACGCCAATTATTTTGAAAGCGCAATTGGTTTAAGGAAACGCTGATTTATTCTCTTGAGGGTGCCTTGCCGTTGTGCAGAGGGATGGCAGAGGTAAAGCAACGCCTGGGCAAACATGCCCCTTTTGCCACCTCAAACTCCCCCGGCAGGTGGATGATCCCCCTGCACCCCGCATATGTTTTTAGCCGCTTTGCGGCTGAAAAATAGTAAGGGGGGTCTGGGGTGCCTTGCCATTATGCCAGGGTGCGGCAAGGACAAGACTGCGCCTGGGCGAACATGCCCCTTTCTTATTCCCCCCAGCGGGGTTCGGGGCGGAGACCCGAATTAATCAGTGTTTCCTTAACTTAACTTTATTGCCTTTAACCGGTCAGATGGCGGAAGAGCCTGAAGATAAAGGGGGCGCTGAGGCTGACAATGAGGATGCGGGTCAGGTGAAAGGCCCCGACCATGGCCGCGTCAGCCTGCATGTCGCCGCTGATGCTGACCAGCACATTCATGGCGCCGGGACTGGTGGAGACATAGGCGCTGGAAAAATCCAGCAGGCGCAGACGGTAAAAAACCACAGCCACCAAAATGCCGGCCAGCATAAGACTAAGGCAGGAGAGAATCATGGGCGCCCAAAGATCCAGAATGGAACGCAGAATCCGCGGGGTGAGCGAGGCGGCGATTACCACCCCCACCAAAGCCTGGCAAAGAGTATCGTAACCTGAGGGCAGCTCAAGATGCGCGCCGCGCAGATTGTTGAACAGGGCCGCAGCCAGAATGGCCCCCAAAAGCGCCCCGGCAGGCAGACGCAGCTTGTGCCCGATGAAACCGCCCAAAATACCTATGCCGATGGAACATATGGTATTGATCATTCCGTAGCTCCAGTAGTTTTAATTTTGGGGCGGCAGCATCGATGCCGCCCCTTGGCATAATGGCAAGGCGCCCCGAACCCCCTCAACATTGAAGCAATTATACTCCATGCGCCCTCCAATTTGAATGGGCTGCTCAAAGGGTGAAAGGGGGTATATCTGCCCAGGCGCCGCGTTATCCCTGTCGTCCCTGCGGCATGGAGGGGCACCTTGGGCGGGGAGGCGGCCAGGGGCGGAACCTCAGGCTGGAGCAAGGTCGATTTGCTCTATTCCACCAAAAGGGCCGGGAATCAGTCTGGCTGATTCCCGGCCCGGATTAGCCGTGCGGCGGACCAAAGCGGCCGTGTATCTATGCCCTAAAAGGCATAAAGCAGATAGATGTTGGCATTGTAAATCGGGTTCGTGTTGTATGCGTCTATATTACCGGGGGCAGGGGGGACACCGGCAATGACTTTCGGTATAGTACCATCAGCCAGTTCGCTGCGGACTCTGGGTTTGAGGTAGCCCAACTCCAGCGCGGCAGTGAAGTTATCCGTAACGGCATAGGAGGAATCAAAGCCCACTTCAATGAAGGCAACGCCCTTTTCAAGGCCGTCATATTGCAGGTCATCCATCGGCCAGGGGCACTCATCGTCATTGGTGCCTTTGATGTAGGCTAGGCGGAAGGTATGGGTGAGGCTTTTTATAAAGCTCACTTCCTTAATTTGCAGGCCA
>JAITGZ010000194.1 GCA_031280335.1 Deltaproteobacteria bacterium
TCAGGCAGACGCAGAGCGCCGGTGGCCAGGTCAGGCGCGTAAAAGGGAGCGCCGCCGATGCCGTTCCAGCCTGCCGTTGTTCCGTCCGCGTTGGTGTGCCAGATGGCCGTGGTCATGGCTTGCCATTCGGCCTCGGTTTTGCACAGCAATTGCCCCTCAGTTGTTTGCAGGTAGGCCCAGGCTTCAGGGTAGAGTGTGGCCGCGTTTGTCAGCAGCCCGCCCTGCGCGGACTGAAAACCGGGTTTCAAGGTCGGATGGCGAAAATAGTAGAATTCGCAAAGATCGTACTTATCAAACAGGCGCACGACATCCTCCGCCGCCACCGGCTCCGCGCTCTTGACCCTGCCGCCGCTGTCGCGCAGAACGATGCTGCCCGCAGCGGGCGGCACGCTTGCCCCGTGGGCGTCGATGTCGCTTATGTGCGCGGACAGGATGGCGGTCTCCTGGTCAACCAGATTTTGGGAGAAGTCGCGATCCGCCTCGGAATTTTCCGCCAGTTCCTGTTGCACAAACTCGCGCGTGGCCATGACCTTGGAGGGGTCTATGAGCAGCACCGGATGCGCCTCAGAGCTGATTTTGACAATAACGCGCAGGAGCAGGCCCAGGCTGGCCCCTTCGCTAAGCACAGGCTTGTAAATCTCCGGCGTCCGCCCCACGGCGTAGAGTATGTCCGGCTCGGCGAAAACGCCGATTTCGCGGAGGGTAAAACCTCCGGTCGTCTCCGGAATATACGCCTCAATGATCGTCCACTCCGGATTATCCGGGTCAACATACATGTGGTTGATCCCGCCGCGCCAGACCTCGCCGGTCAAAGATTGGGCGTTCGCGCCGGGGTTTACCACCTGGCCGTTGCCGTCCCCCACGGCCAGGGCGGTGAGACTGATGGGCGTCCCCTGGGCCTTGCTGGTGGCCTCCAGGGCCGCGCCGTAATGCGTTATGATGGTGCTGAAGACTTGGGACATGCCGTTACTCCTGCTTAAAAGTTACAAGTCCGAGCAAATCCTGCCCGGCCGCCACGGCGGGCGCGTTTTCTGCCTCATGCTCGGTTTCCACGTAAGGATACATGGTCAGGGTAAGCCCGGCCTCGGCCAGGGCCGCCGCATGTATCCGCGCGCCCGCGTTCAGGGAAAAATCCACGCCGTCCAGATGCTGACTTTTGCGTTTGTACTTTTCCACCATGTCCAGAATGGCCGTGATGTTCTCCCTATCCAGCCCGGCGGCCAGGATGTCCAAATCCAGGCGGAAGCGCCCGCTTTGCCCGCCGTATTCCATCCACTCGCTGATTCTGGACGGGCCATAGACCAGGGCAATGGCCGTTTCCACGGCCCAGGCCGTGCCTTTTTTGCGGTGCAGGGCAATCTGTCCGCGCAAAAAAGAGCGTTTTTGCTCCGCGCTCCAGGCGTCATCCCATAAATCCGCATGCAGCCAGGCGGCCAGATGGGTCAGCAGAGGTTCCTCCAGCGCGTCCAGCCTGGACCAGATCAGCGTCTCAGGGATGAGCGCGTCCAGACGGCGGATTTCTTCTTCCACCGCCCGGGCCAGGGCGGCAAAGCTCTCATCCTGGGCCAGGGGCCGGGGCAGCAGCTCCGGCAGGCCGATCTCGCCCAGGGTCTTGCCCGCGCTTTTGGGCTGGATATCTTCGGGGCGCAACGGCGGCGGCGCGAATAGTTCAGTCATGCTCAAAGCCCCCGAAGGCCAGGTTTATTTCCGTGGCCAGGGCCACTTGATACGCCTCCACCACCGTAAAGGCCGGGCTGTCCAGAACCAGGCGCTTGGCCCCGGCCTGCCGCACCCGCCGGATGAGTTCATCGGGCAGGATGTCCCGCCCCAGGGCGGCTTTTTGCCAAGAGGCGAAGGATGCGCCTGCATCTTCCACCGCCGCGCGAATGGAGGCGGATCGCTCCCGGTCGCTCTCGGCAATATGGTAAGTTCCGCTCACGGCGTATTCCACAGGCTCCGGGGCCGGTACGCTCACCCTGTCGCCCATGGGCCGGACATCACGCGGGGAAAGGGCAAGGCGGATTTGCTCCAGCATGGCCGCGTCCGGCAACTCGCCGCCCTGAAGCAGTGGGTAAATTTCGATCTCGCAGGGCGCGGGCGAGATTACCGCCACATCCGCGATGAGCGGGCTGACCTTGAGGACCATGGAGCGGTAAGCCCCCTCCGGCCCGGCCAGGCTGGCCTCCTCCGGGGCCAGGGCGGTCCTGGCCATGAGCCGCCGGTCGCCTTCTTCGTCCGAACCGCCTTCCGTGGGGCTGACATTGGCGGTGGAGGCGGCAAAGGGCGCATGGGCCGGGTCAACGATGGTTTTAAGCTGGCCGGGGAGAAAGCCGTTGCCCATCTCTCCCTGCGTCAGGCAGGTTACCTGCCCCTCGGCGTATTCCTGCCCCGCCGGAATGACCAGGGTTTTTTCCAGGGCAAAGAACAGGCGGTTATCCGGGGTAACGCGCAGACCGGCGGGGATGATCACGCTAAAGCCCAGCCCGGGCGCGGCGTAAAAACGCTGGATGCAGGAAGCGGGTTTAGCGGAAAGACGCCTGACCTGAAACAAACCGGCCAGGTGATCCGCAAAAGGCCCGGAGCTATAGGCGGGCAGGTTCTGCCTGGCGGTGAAATCCAGCTTGGCCAGCAGCACGGAAATTTCATAGGCCAGAGTGGAGAGAAAAAGCCGTTCCGGATCCGCCGGGTACAGGGAGCGGCCCATAGTCTCTTCATAGCGGGCAATCAGTCTGGCCAGCACCGGCGCCGGGTCGGGATCGGCAAAAATCACGGGCGGCAGGGCTTCGAGATCAAACTCGCGCATGTTTAAGCTCCTCATAGATAACGCCCGGTCGCGTCCGCGACACGGGCTTTCGCGCTTGTTTGCTTCGCCAGGCTAAGCCCGGCTCGCAAGCCCGCGCGCTCCGGCCAGGATAGGCCGACACCGCATTCAATTTACAAAAGTAAAAATCACCGTATCTCCAGGGTAACCCTCGGACGGATTACGCCGTCCAAAGCCTCCGCTCCGTCCGTTTGCGGCAGATCCACGGCCATGACCCGCACACGTGGGATGTAACGCTCGATCTTGCGGGACACTTCAGCCACATACAGGGGCATGAACTGCGAAATCGGGCTGTCCACCATGCTCCAGTCGATACCGAAATCACGATCCAGAGGGACGGAACCGGCCGGGGTGCCCAGCAATACGCGCAGCTCCTGCTCCAGCCCGGCCAGGCCGGAGGCGGCCAGGGTCAGACCGCCTCCGGCGGAAGCAAAGCTCATATCCACGGTAAGGCGCATTTTAGTTGTACTCCGTGAGTTCCAGGCCCACGCGGGCCGAAAGGGTTATGCCGTTGTGAAACTGGCTGTGTTCCACCCCGGCGCTTTTGATGACCCACAGCCCCCAGTAGCGGCGGCCGAAGACCAGAGGCTGCTCATCGCCCGCGTCCGCCATGCGCAGTATCTTTTCCAGGCGGCTGTCCACGCTCTCGCGGGCGCCGGGCGCCGCGTGAATGTCAAAAGCCGCCACGGGCGGCTCGGCCGAAGGCCGGAGCATGGCGGGCTTCGCCCGCCATAGCGATTGGTGTAGTATGACGGAAAAAGACAGGGAATCCGGCTCGCGGCCAAGATGCTGAAGTTTGGGCAGTCCGGCCATGACGCTGTGCGCGGCCAGGGAAACGGAGCGGCCGCGGGACAGGCCTTCGATGGTGAAAAGGTCGGTGTTGCTTACGCTGAAGACAACGTCCCCCAGAGAGCCTATGCGCATGGCAGGGGCCTCAGCCCGCTTTGTCTAGGGAAAAAGATCAGCGGTGAGCCATAAAAACTATACCTGACCAAATTATTATGGATGGCATGAAAACAATCCAGGCGGATAGAAAAGTACCCGCCACGGCCAAACGCCCTGGCCGCCTTCGCCAAACTCGACAGGAATAAATGAACAGTACCACGGCAAAAAGCATATATGGAAGCGAATAGGGCCACCATGAAAGCATAAAGAAGGCAAGATAAAAGTATGGCATAAAAAACAGAAAAAACGTTGCTTCCACAGTGTTTAAAGTAATGTCCGCATCTATCCCTTGCGGAGCCGTCCCTGCCGACAGATAAAAAACTGCCCAGGCCAGCGATAACAAAACGCCGTTTACAGGCAACACCAAAAAGGGCCACAGGCGGGCGAATTTTTCTTTGATCACGGATAAACATAAGATATTTCCTGAAAATTTTCCACCAAATGTGGCTTGGAAAGTACCAGATAATCGCGTCCAAAATCATGTCTGTCCTGATAACCCCGAAAATCTTCGTTATGCAGCAAAGAATAGCTGAACCCCGGTGTGAGGCTTACATATCCCTCCTCACAACTCCAGAAGGCCAGCCATTCGTAGTCGTCCGCAGCGAAATTAAATAAATCAATGGCAAACACAGCCATTTCTGTAATATGTATGCGATGTTTTTCCCCTTCCGGTTCCGTCCATCCATTTGCTAAAGCTCGCAATGCAAAGGAACCCAAAGCTGCCTGTTGTCCGCCGATGCCTACCGGCTGCGGTACACGGCGATAGCTGTGATACTTGGCTTCCCATTCATTCCATGGGACGCTGATATGGTTAAAATGTTCGACAGCAACGCGCAACATGCCGTCTCTTTTTAAAATGCGCCCCAGAGATATGAGAGCCGCTAGATTAGATATAGCAAAAGACTCTGTTTCCGGATGGACAAAAGCCTCATATTCCTGTTTTGGAGAGGAAGCTGACAGCAGACCCGGATAAGGAACCTTTCCCAATGGCGTCTGCCCCCATCGCAGAGGCGTGGACGCCTTCAACCCCATCACCCAATCCCAGTCTATCCAGAACGGCGCATTATCCTGCTTCGCGTCCCGGTTCACCATTCCCATAAGCCATTTCATCATCATGGAACGCAGATATAGCCATCCCTGCCGTTCATTTTCATCGTTCTCCTTTTCAGCCATGACCAGGGCTATATCCGGGATACAGAGCAGCAGTTTATCTTTATCCGTGGCCCTGGATTCCAGCACCCGGCGCAGGGCGGCAAAGGCCGTTACCTTTCCGCTCTCCGGATCCGGCGCGGTCATGCCCATCACAGCCCCCGCCCCGCCGCCGTCGCCTATTTTTACCCTGGGGCAGCCCTGGGCCAGAGCCGCGCCGCCGGTAACGGCATCGCCCAGCCGGGCGGCGGGTTTGCCGTTGATTTTGACATGCGCGGCGCCGGCAAGAATTGCGCTTCCGTCGGCAAAATGATCGCCCACGCGCAAAACAGGCGAGCCGCCGATGAAAACGTTGGGGCTGCCTTCCACCGCCGGGACCGGAGGATGATCCGGGTATCCCGTGTGCGTATGGCCGACTATTGAGGCTTGCGGCATTGGGACCACCCACTTTCCTTTTTTACTCCCCGGCCTATGTCTTTTTTCTCAGCATCCTTCATTTATACTTACCTCCGGCGCGTTGATGGCAATGGGCGCGGCGGACTGCATGACCGCGCTTCCGCCGCCCGGTCCGGGCAGGAGCATGACGCCTCCGGCCAAAATGATGACCGGCGCGGCCAGTTTGACGGAGGCCGTCCCCACAAGGTCGATGTCAACGGCGGCAACCGAGGCCTTGAG
>JAITGZ010000210.1 GCA_031280335.1 Deltaproteobacteria bacterium
GGAAGGCATAAAACGCCCCCAGACGGAAAGCGCCTTGGACGAAGGCCGGGCGGAAGACACGCCGGTAAAGGACAAGGCCAGCCCAAAATCCAAGGCGACAGAAAACGCCCCCCAGTTTGCGCGTGAAACAGCGCGCCCGTATGCGGGCGCTGAAAAAACCGAGGCCCGCGCCGAGGCTGTTTTTAACCAACTCCTGCCTCAGGCGGAAAATTCCGCCGCCGGAACGGAGACGGCAAAACTTTCCCTCCAGCACCGGCAAGAAATTTTCGAACAGGTGGAAAACGGCTTGGTGCGCAGCCTGCATGACGGCGGCAAACAAATCATCCTGCGCCTTGACCCGCCGGAGTTGGGCAAGATGATCCTAAGCCTGACCGTGGCCCAGGGCGAGGTCAGGGCCGTCATCCGCGCGGAAAGCCCCGCCGCAGCCCAGGCCGTGAGCGAGCAATTGGCCCAGCTCAAAGCCAGCCTGGAGGAGCAGGGCTTCAAGGTCAGCAGCCTGGAAGTGGAAACCCGCACCCCCTCCCACGCCGGAACCGAACACTGGGACGGAGCGGAGCAGCACAACCAGCGCCAGGAATTGCGGGAACAGGCAGGTTTTTTACGCCTGGCCCAGTTCCGGGGCAGAGAGGCTGAAACTTTGGTACGAACTGTGCAATCAGAAGAACAGGCGGCAAGTTATTCCGCCTCCGGACTGCACATAATAGCTTAGAGCAATTTGGCTTTGAAATTTGATTAGGGTTAATTTTTGGAGCTATCGCCCCAAACCCCGTCCGGGGGGAATAATTCCCCCCGGACCCCCTAAACGGTTTTTCAACCGCATGGCGGCTGAAAAAAACTAGAGCAATTTCGCTTTGAAACTGCTCTGGCGGCGGGGTTCGCGCAGCGCCGCCGGCCAAACCCAGGCATACGGAAACATTGTTTAATTAATTTGTCGTAGACTAATTCATGTAAGGACAAAAAAATGAGCGCAGTAAGCAGCATTCTGGGCCAGGCCGAAGCCGCCGCAGCCACACAAGGCGCAAGCCGCACCGAAAGCGACAAGGATATGTTCCTTAAGCTTCTGGTGGCCCAGCTTACCCATCAGGATCCCCTGAATCCGGTGGAAGACAAAGAGTTCATCGCCCAGCTCGCCCAGTTTACCTCTGTGGAGGAACTGCAGAAAATAAGCGGGGGCATGACGCAGATGAACGAAAGCTATGAGCGCGCCCAACTGAACAGCGCCGCCTCCCTGCTGGGCATGCGGGTCATCTCCCAAGGCAGCAGCGTAAGCAAGATGACCAACGAGGAAACCGGCGATATGCTGGTCATGCCCATCTACTACACATCTGATGTGCCCCTTTCCAGTTGCGTTGTCTCCGTACTCAACCCGGATACCGGCCAGATCGTCTATTCCGAAGAACTGGGGGCCAGGCTGGCCGGCGACTATTCCTTTGAGTGGAGCGGCAAAAACAACGCCGGGGCCTATGCGCCTGACGGGGTTTATGAAATCAGCTTTATCGCCGCAGATGATAACGGCAAGCGCGTACTCATCGACACCCAGGTTTACGGAGATGTGGTGCGCGTGGAACAGGATGAAGGCATGTACTACCTGCGCCTGTCCGATGGACGGCGGGTCAAGTACGTGGATGTCAACACCGTGGGCTATGTGCAGTACAGCAACAGCCCCAGCGAAGAAAGCTCCGGCGACGGGTCTGGGGACGGCTCCGGCTGAAAAATCAGACCAGCCCCGCCGCAAAAAATTTATAACGGCCCGCGCCCGCCTTTATGAGGAACGGGCGGAGAAAATCAACCCTTTAACGAGACAAATTGCGATAAACCGGCATTCCCGCCAAACACGAATGCCCAAAAGGAGAAAAGTCATGAGCCTTACCGCCAGCATGTGGACCAGCGTTTCCGGCCTGCTCAACCACGGCGAAAAAATGAACGTCGTGGGCAACAACATCGCCAACGTAAACACCGTGGCCTTTAAAGGATCGCGCATGGACTTCATGGACTATGTGCATCAGGATGTGCATACGGCTTCCGGCCCGGCCCAGGTGGGCCGGGGTGTGGCCATAGGGGCCATTTACGGCGACTTCAGCCAGGGGGCCTTTGAAAGCTCCACCGAATCCACGGACATAGCCATTTCCGGCAAAGGATTCTTCAAGGTCATCCCCAAATACAACAACCAAAGCTATTATACCCGGGCCGGCAACTTCCGCTTTGACGCCGACGGCTACCTGGTGGATCCGCACGGCTACGTGCTGCAGGGCTGGCAGGTGGAGCTGCCCAGTAACACCTTTGCCACCAGCGTCAGCATTACATCCTCCCAGTATAAGAACAAGGCCAACATCATCGGCGTGGGCGTGCCTCAGGATATACGCTTAAGCTCTTTCAGCTGCGACCCGCGCCATACCCAGAACATCACTGAATCCATCAACCTGGATCAAAATATGGGGGCGGAAAAAGCCGTAAGTAGCCACTACAACCCCTTCTTTGCCATGTTTGAAAACTGGGATACCACGCCCAACGCCGCCGGGCAGATCGTCAACCCCCTGGGGCCGGACGGTTTCGCCTATCAGCAGAGCATTACTGTTTATGACGAAGGCGGCGCTCCCCATGTGCTGACCATCTACTTTGACAAGGTGGACACCAAACTTGACGGCACCCCGCCGCGTGAACTCGTGGCCAATGCCGAACCGGGCAAGAACACCTGGGAATTCATCGTTACCATGGAACCCACCGAAGACGTGCGCCTTTTCGGCGCGCAGTTCGATGTCGCGGGCAATTACATCCCCGGTACCGGCACCAACGTGCCGCCGGACCGGCTTGGCCTGCTCATGGCCGGCACCTTGACCTTCAACTCCGCCGGCCAGATTGTGGATATCATGGGTTATGTGCCCACCGAGGGCGGCGGAACCCAGGCAGCGTACACCGGCGTAGCCTTTACCCCGACCACTCCTGCCACTTGGGCCGCAGCCGGCGTGGACTTCGGCAACACCGCCACCTATCAGGGTGTGGCAGTGGCCAACTCTGTGGGCGGCGGCCCCGCTGTATTTGATCTTTTAACCCCGAACACCTGGCCCATAGGCTTCAACCCCTGGGATCGCAGCACCTGGAACCTGATTGCCCCCACCGCCGACTTAGGTCAGCCGGCCACCTGGCCCAGCGGCCTGGTCTTCGGCACGGCAGCCACATACACCAAACAGATGCCGACCACGGCCGCCACCGGCTTTTACGATATGAACACCTGGGTGGCCGCGCCTTTGTCTTCAGAAGGCTACCCCATGTTCACCCCCAACTTCACCGGCGTGCCCGGCTGCAGCGAAATATGGCGGTACAACGACGGCATCAACACCGCCGCTCTGCCCACCACGGCGGTGGACGGCATAG
>JAITGZ010000215.1 GCA_031280335.1 Deltaproteobacteria bacterium
GCCTCCGGCAGGTCCACTGCGGCCAGTGCCGCCTCTCCCGCTTGGCGCAGCATAAAAAGATTGCGCCAGACCGAGGTCAGTTCACGCAAGAAAAAACCCAGGTCCAGTCCCTGGTCCAGCACCTCGCGCAAGAGGAGGCTCAAGGCCGGTATATCCCCCGTGCGTACGGCGAGCAGCAGGTTAAAAAACAGCTCCTGCCCGGCCAGACCCAGCACGGCGCGTGTGTCCTCTCCGCTTAGACGCTCTCCCCCCAAGGCCATGACCTGACTGAGCAAAGACACGGCATCGCGGGCGCTGCCGGCGGCCCGGCGCGCCAGCAGGCGCACGGCTTCTTCGTCATAAGGCTTTTTTTCCAGGTCCAGCAGTTTTTTTAGGTGCGCCTCCAGTTCGGCGTCGCTCAGGCGTTTGAAAACATAGTGCTGGCAGCGGCTGATGATGGTGGCGGGGAATTTGTGCGGCTCGGTGGTGGCCATGATGAAGGTTACCCCGGCCGGGGGTTCCTCCAGGGTTTTGAGCAGGGCGTTGAAGGCCTCACGCGAGAGCATGTGCGCTTCGTCAATGATAAAGACCTTGTAGCGTCCGTTCATGGGGGCGTAGCCCACGGATTCTTTAAGACGGCGGATGTCGTCTATGCCCCGGTTGGAGGCTCCGTCTATTTCCACCACATCCAGGGACGAGCCGCGGGTGATGGCCCGGCAGTTGTCGCAGGCATTGCACGGTTCCGGAACCGGGGCGCGATGGCAGTTCAGCGCCTTGGCAAAAACGCGCGCGATGGTGGTCGTGCCCACCCCCCGCGTGCCGCTGAACAGATAGGCCGGGGCTACTTTATTTTCCGCCGCCGCTCTGGAAAGAATGGCCTTGAGCGTAGGCTGGCCGGCAAGCTCGGCAAAGGTCTGCGGGCGGTAACGGGCGGTAAGGGGCATGTGGTTCATGATTTCCTCTAAATTATGAAAAGCCCTGGCTCAGGTCAAGGGAAGTTTTAGGGCTTATCCTCCCGGAGGGGGGCGGGGCGGGAAAAAAATTTCGTCCTTCATGTCTTGCGGGCTTTACAAGCGCATGGCTTTAGCCCTACAAAGTCTTTTTACGCATGGCTAAACCTGGACACACAGCAGGGGAATGACATGAGCAGACATTTTATCCATATACAGGATTTGGGCGCGGAAGGGGCGGCGAAGATGCTCGCGCGCGCCAGAGAGATGAAGGAGCGGAGTTACCGCGCGGATCTGCTGGAGGGCAAAAATATAGTCCTGATTTTTGAAAAACCCTCCACCAGAACCCGCCTTTCTTTTGAAGTGGCCGTCAGAGAGTTGGGCGGGCAGACCATTTTCATGACCCCGGCGGAAAGCCAGCTTGGCCGCGCCGAGCCTTTGCGCGACACGGCCAGGGTTATTTCCCGCTACTGCGACGGCATGGTGGTGCGCACTTTTGGCGAAGCCAAGCTGGCCGAACTCATCCGCCACAGCGGCGTGCCGGTGATCAACGCCCTGACGGACGAAGGGCACCCCTGCCAGGTCATGGGCGACCTTTTGACCATATATGAACGGACTCCGGATTTTTCCAGGCTGCGTGTGGCCTGGATCGGCGACTGCAACAACATGGCCTGGTCGTGGATGGAAGCCGCCGCCGTGTTTCCCTTTGAACTCTCCATGGCCTTTCCGCCGGGCTATGTCCCGGCCGGGAACAAGGTTTCCGCCTATCTGCGCTCCGGGGCCAAAATATCCATCACCGGCGACCCACGCCAGGCCGCACGCGGCGCTCATTATATCAATACGGACGTCTGGGCGTCCATGGGGCAGGAGGACGAGCGCGCGGCGCGGGAGAAAGCCTTCAAGGGATTTTGCGTGGATGCCGGCATGATGTCCCTGGCCGCGCCGGAGGCCAAGTTTATGCACTGCCTGCCGGCGCACCGGGGGGAAGAGGTAACGGAAGAAGTCATGGAAGGCGCGCAGTCCATTATCTTTGATCAGGCCGAAAACCGCCTGCACATACAAAAAGCCATTTTGGAATGGGCATTTTCCGGAGGGAAATAACATGAGCAAGATAAAAAAAGTGGTTCTGGCTTACTCCGGGGGCATGGATACCTCGGTCATCCTTAAATGGCTGCAACTTACCTATGGCTGTGAAGTCATCGCCCTGACCTGCGATTTGGGTCAGGAAGAAGACCTGGAAGGCGTGGATAAAAAAGCCCTGGCCACCGGCGCGTCCAAGGCCAGGGTGGAGGACATGCGGGAGGAATTTGCCAGGGATTTCATCTACCCCATGTTCCGCGCCGGGGCGGTGTATGAAAACCGCTACCTTCTGGGCACCTCCATCGCCCGGCCGTTCATCGCCAAGCGCCTGGTGGAGCTGGCGCGTGAAAACCGGGCCGATGCCGTGGCCCACGGGGCCACAGGCAAGGGCAACGATCAGGTGCGTTTTGAGCTTACAGTCAATGCCCTGGCCCCGGACCTGCGGGTAATCGCCCCTTGGCGGATATGGGAGATGAAATCGCGCAGCGACCTGACCGCCTTTGCCGAAAAGCACGGCATCCCGCTGTCTTCCGGCTCCAAGCGCTATAGCATGGATAGAAACATGCTGCACTTGAGTTTTGAAGGGAGCGAACTGGAAGACCCCTGGCTGGAAGCCGAAGCGGGCAGTTACGTCATGACCGTGCCGCCGGAAAAAGCCCCGGACGCGCCGGAATATATCGAGCTTGAATTCGCCTCCGGCGATGCCGTGGCCCTGAACGGCCGGAAACTCAGCCCGGCGGAGATGATTCGCCGCCTGAACGAATTGGGGGGCAGGCACGGCATCGGGCGCATAGATATGGTGGAAAACCGCTTTGTGGGCATGAAATCGCGCGGGGTGTACGAAACGCCGGGCGGTACCGTGCTTTTTGCCGCGCACCGTGATTTGGAAGGCATCACCCTGGACCGTGAGGTCATGCGCCTGCGCGACAGCTTGATCCCCCAGTACAGCGCCTCTGTTTATAACGGTTTCTGGTACTCGCCGGAGCGGGAGCTGCTGCAGACGCTCATGGACAAAGCCCAGGAGAGGGTGAGCGGCGTGGTGCGCCTTAAGCTGTATAAAGGCAGCGCCCTGCCTGTGGCCCGTAAATCGCCTTTTTCTTTGTTCCGCCAGGATCTGGCCACCTTTGAGGAGGACGAGGTCTATAACCAGGCTGATGCCGCCGGCTTCATCCGCCTTAACGGCCTGCGCATTCAAGGCTATCGCAAAGATTTAATCAAGTGAGCATGATGGCTGGGGCCGGATGTGGAGTGAACCAACTTTGAAATTGCTCCTGCCGGGGGCCGCCCCCGGCATCCCCGGACGCAGGCATATCAAAGTGAAAATGCTTTATCTTAAAATTATTTTCAAAGCTGAAGCGTTTTTATGCCCTGATGGCGATCTCGCCCGCATAGGGCTTGGGCAGCGCCTTCAGACATCTTTCCAAAACTTGTTCCCCGTGCCCTGGAGCTAAGCATGCGGCTAAGAACCAAACTTTTGAGTCTGACCATTGTGCCCCTGGTTTTACTCCTGGGGCTGATCCTGCTCATTTCCCAGATGACGCAGCGCATAAGCGCCATGGAAAAAGCCGTGGCCCAGGCGGAAGTCATCCTCATGCGCGAGGCCGTGCCTTTTTTCAACCTGCTCAACCGCAACTATTCCATTGCCGTACAGTTGGCGGAGACCATCTCCATCCTCAAAAACCACGGCCGGACGGAACGCGGCCCGCTGATCTCCCTGGTGCGCGCCGTGCAGAAAGACAACCCGGAGCTTTTTGGCTCCTGGCTTATGTTTGACCCCGATGCCCTGGATGATGACGCCGATTTTATGCCTGAAAAGCTCGAAGGCGCTTCGGTTGAGACCGTACGCGCCCGTATGCGCGAGCTTTACGGCCCGGATGCGGATTTTTCCCCCAATGACGTGGCCACCCTGGAGGGCAGCTTTTGCACTTACTGGATAACGGATGAACAAAAACGGATTGGTCCTGTTACCGCCGG
>JAITGZ010000221.1 GCA_031280335.1 Deltaproteobacteria bacterium
CACAGACAATAACGGCAAGGGGGAGGCCTTTTCGCCCACCGACTTGGTCTCCGCCGCCTTGGGCAGCTGCGCCCTGACCATCATGGGCATGTACGCCAGTACGCACGGCTTGAATATGACCGGGGCCACGGCTGAAGTAAACAAAACTATGGCCTCCGGCCCCAGGCGAATCAGCGCGGTGGAGGTCATGGTTAAAATGCCTGCGGGCGATTACCCGGACAGACACAAAAAAGGGTTGGAACTGGCCGCACGCGGCTGCCCGGTTCTGCAATCCCTGCATCCGGACACAGAAAAAAAACTGACTATAATTTGGCCTTGAAACAATTGGGGCCATCGCCCCAAACCCCATCCGGGGGAATCATTCCCCCGGATCCCCTCGACATAAACCAATTAAGGAAACGCTGATTTATTCTCTTGAGGTGGCGCTGCCCCCCCCCTCAAACTCCCCGGCAGGGTGCCTTGCCGTTGTGCAGAGGGATGGCAGAGGTAAAGCAATGCCTGGGCGAACATGCCCCTTTCTTATTCCCCCCAGCATGGTTCGGGGCGGATCCCAGAATTAATCAGTGTTTCCTTAAGTTTATGCGCGTAAATCTATTGCCCTGCCGGTGCGTAAACCCATTGTGGGGTTACGGTGAGGTTCTCACCCCACATCAAGGGCAAAAGCAAGTAAATAGTCAAGGGTATGAACATAAAGCTAATCAGATTAATCCACATCCCGGCCTTGGCCATGTCTTTGATGGTAAAGCACCCGCTGCCGTAAGCCACGGCGTTGGGCGGAGTAGCCACGGGCAGCATAAAGGCGTAAGACGCGGCTATGGCCGCCGCCAGCATGGGGCCGAGGGGGTTGATCTTCATGGCCAGGGACACGGCCCCCATGACAGGCACAAGCAAAGTGGCCGTGGCGGTATTGGATGTATCTTCAGTCAAGGCATTGGTCAAGATGACGATCAGGGTGAGCAGAATGTAAACATGCAGCCCGGCCAGGTTCTGAAACTGCAAGGCTATATACTGGGTCAGTTCGGTTTTCTGAAAACCGTTGGCAATGGCCAGACCGCCGCCAAAAAGCAGCACCACGTCCCAGGGGATTTTAACCGCTGTTTTCCAGTTGAGCAAAAACTCCCCTTTCTTCAGGTTGAGAGGCCAGGCAAAAAGTAACACCGCCCCGCCAATGGCTATGGTGGAGTCGCTGATCATTCTGAAGGCCGGAATGCTTTTTAAGATAAAGCCATTGCTGATCCAAAGCACGGCCATACAAACGGCCACGCAGGTAACAGCTTTTTCCGCCCTGCTCCACGGGCCGAGACGGGCGATCTCTTCGTCAATGACCCCCTGGGCGTTGCCCTGACGGAAGGCGGCGGCGGGGAAGAGAAATCTGGTGAGAATCAGCCATGACCCCACCAGGGTTACAGCGCCCAGAGGCAGTCCGACCATCATCCAATCCAAAAAGCTGATCTCGTAATTATACATTTTTTTGACTATGCCCACCAAAATGGCGTTGGGAGGGGTGCCTATGATGGTGGCTACACCGCCTATGGATGCGGCGAAAGCGATGCCGAGCATAAGAGCGCGCCCGAAGTTCAGATCGCTGTTGCCGCTTATGCCGCTGCTTTCTTTAATTTGAGCCGGGGTAAGCCCGGTTACCTCTGAGACCACAGCCAGGCCGATGGGCACCATCATCATGGCTGTGGCGCTGTTACTGACCCACATGGAAAGAAAGGCCGTGGCAATCATGAAGCCGAAGACCAGCTTGGCCGGGCTGGTTCCCACCAGTTTGATGGTGTTCAGAGCCACGCGCCGGTGCAGGTTCCAGCGTTCCATAGTTACAGCCAGAAAAAATCCGCCCATGAACAAATATATGATATCATCCGCGTAAGGGGCGGCAGCGTCTTTGGCCGGCATCACCCCCAGGGCGGGGAAAAGCGCAATGGGGATCAGACCGGTGGCCGGTATGGGTATGGCGTCGGTGATCCACCATACGGCCATTAGGGCGGTGGTGGCGGCCACCTTCCACGCCTGCGGCTTCATACCTTCCGGCACGGGCAAAAGCAGCAGCAGGATAAAAATGCCCACTCCGAGAAAAAATCCCAAATATCTGCCCCTGGTGTCTTCTTCTATCTGCATGATACCTCCGTTCAATTTGTTATGACGCCCAAAAGCGCCTTGCCACCGTAAATTCAAAGGCATGTGAGCCAGGGCATCCCAAGAACTGCCCTGAGCGATTTTTGCCCCATGCCCCCCTTTTGCATTCTTAACATAGCGGATTTTCACCAGGAATCAAATATTTTTTTTAAAACCCCGCCACCCCGCGCCGGCAGCGTACAGATTGTGCCGCTGCATGGACCGGAACAAATTGAATAAAAAAAATATTTTTTCTTGTTAAAAGTTTACCATTGATATAGGCTAAATGGAGATTTATTAAACTATTAGAGGGACGTATAAAAAGCGTAACCAAAGGCGCATTTGCAAGATTCCGTTCATATCCAGCACCATATTTTTAAAAGGAGCTTGATATATGGCATACGAACTGGCTTACGGAAAATCCCGCTTAAGTTTTGATCTGCCCGCCGGGGTAGCGCCCACAATCATAAGACCCGGCGATAAAAAGGGCCTTTCCGACCCGCTGGGTGAAACCAGGCGCGTCCTGGCCGCGCCCACAGGCTGCCCGCCGCTGCTGGAGCTTTTAAAAACGAAAAAGCCCGGCAAAATCGTGGTAGTAGTCAATGACATCACCAGGCCCACTCCTTATTCCGTCATGTTTCCACCCCTGCTGGAGGTTTTTGCCGCAGCAGGAATCAAAGACGAGCAGGTAACCCTGGTCATTGCCACCGGCATACACGACCCGCACACCGATGCGCAAAACCTGGAAGTTTACGGTCCTGAAATCGTCAAGCGCTTCAAAATTATCAACCATGACGGCATGGACAAGGATAACCTGGTACATATGGGCAGATTTGATTCCGGCTATGATTTTGTGGTAAACCGCATGGTGGTGGAAGCTGATTTTCTGCTTACCTTGGGTGTGGTCATGCCGCATTATTTCGCCGGATATTCCGGAGGGCGTAAATCCATTCTGCCCGGTCTCTGCGCCAAAGATACCGTGCAGCTCAACCACGCGCGCATGGTTGAGCTGATGGACGCCCTGCCGCCCATTGATCAAAATCCGGTGAGCAACGAGATGATCGAAGCAGCCAAATTGGTGGGGGTGGATTTTACCCTCAACGTGGTGACCAACGACGCCAAAGAGTTGGTCTGCGTTACCGCCGGCGATATCCACTCTTCCTGGCGCAAGGCGGTGGATATTTCCGCCTCCATGTTCGAGGTGCCCTTTGAAAAACCTGTGGATATATGCGTAACCTGCGCCTGCGGGCGTCCACGCGACATTAACGTATATCAAGCGCAAAAAGCCCTGGACCATGCGGACCGCATTACCAGACCGGGTGGAACCATTGTGTTGGCGGCGGAGTGTCCGGAAAAATGGGGCGAAAATGTTTTTGAAGAATGGATTCGCCGCCGCTGGGACCCAGCCAAGGTCATGCGCGAAATCAAGGCCAATTTTGTACTCGGCGGACACAAAGCTTATGGCTTTGCTAAAGTGGCCCATGAGAAAGATGTGCTTTTGGTTTCTTCACTGAATGCGGATGAAAGCACCCTCATCTGGGCCAAAAAAATCGCTACGGTACAGGAGGGGGTAAACATGGCTGCGGCCAAACACGGACCCCATGCCTCGTGGGCGTATATGCCGGACGGGGCCCTGTCGCTGCCGGTACGTAAGTAAGGAGCGGTACCTACCGATTACCGATCGCAGGAGACAGATGGCGTAAATATTTTAAGGAGGAAAAAATATGAGAACAGTGTCAATCAAGGATGTCATAAAAGCAGTGCGGGATGTGTGTATTCACGCTAACCGCTACCAGCCGGCTGACGTGAAGAAATGCCTGAAAGAAGGCGGCGCGAAGGAAGATTCGCCCACAGCCAAGGAAGTTTTCCGGCAGATTGCCGAAAATATCGATTTGGCTGAATCCACCGGTCTGCCCCTTTGCCAGGATACCGGCCTGGCTGTGTTTTTTGTCGAAATCGGGCAGGATGTCTATGTGGACGGGAACCTGACCGAGGGCATCAATGAAGGTGTGCGCCAGGGTTACGGCGAGGGTTTTTTGCGCAAATCCGCCTGCGACCCTTTTACGCGCAAAAATACCGGCGATAACACCCCGGCGGTAATTCATTATGACATCGTGCCTGGTGATAAACTGCGCATCGCCTTTATGGCCAAAGGCGGCGGGGCGGAGAACATGTCCCGCGTGACCATGCTGGCCCCCGCCGAGGGATGGGAAGGGGTAAAAAAATTTGTACTCACCCGGGTATCCGAAGCGCGTTCCAATCCCTGCCCCCCAATCTTGATCGGTGTGGGCTTGGGCGGCACCTTTGAGCATTCGGCCAAGCTGGCCAAACTGGCCTTGATGCGTAAAGTGGACGACGTGAACAGCGACCCGGACTTGGCGGCCAAAGAGAAAGAACTGCTGGCCCTGGTGAACAAACTTAACATAGGCCCCATGGGTCTGGGGGGCAAACAAACCGCCCTGGCCCTGAAGATTATGAAAAGCCCATGTCACATCGCCAGCCTTCCTCTGGCTGTGAACATTCAATGCCATTCTTCCAGGCATGAGGAGGTGGAATTATAATGCCCACTTATGAAATGAGCGCCCCCCTGTCCGATGCCGATGCCCGCAAGCTGCGCAGCGGTGATGTGGTATTCTTAAACGGCATCATTTATACGGCGCGTGACGCCGCGCACAAAAAACTGAATGATCTTCTGGATGAGGGCAAGGAACTGCCCATTGATCTCAAAGGAGCGGTCATTTATTACGTTGGCCCCTCCCCGGCCCAGCCTGGCTACGTCATCGGTTCCGCCGGGCCTACCACCAGCTACCGCATGGACGCCTTCGCCCCGCGCCTGCATTCACTGGGAGCCAAAGCCAGCATCGGCAAAGGCATTCGCAACGAAGCGGTCAAAAAAGCCCTCAAGGATTATGGCGGGGTTTATTTTGGAGCCACCGGCGGAGCCGGTGCCCTGCTTTCCGCCTGCATCAAAGAGGCCGAGGTGGTAGCCTTCCCTGAAATGGGTCCGGAGGCACTCCGTCGGCTCAGAGTGGAACGTCTGCCCCTACTGGTCATCAATGACTCAGTGGGTGGTGAACTATATGTACAGGCCGATCTCAAGGCCGTCGGACTGGCCTGATTTCGCTCCCAGGCGGAGGACGCAGCTGCGCCTGCTGTTCAGGCGCGGCGTAATTAATCCGGAGGTTTAACACAGTGCGAGTAATTAATGCCGATATAGCCATTGTCGGAGCCGGCGGGGCAGGCATACGCGCAGCCATTGAGGCGGCGGAATCCAACCCTGGTTTTGACATAGCGCTTATTTCCAAGGTTTATCCCATGCGCAGCCACACAGTGGCGGCGGAAGGCGGCTCGGCGGCAGTCTGGCAGGAGTCGGACAGCTTTGAACTGCATTTCAATGATACTGTAGCGGGTGGAGACTGGCTGTGCGAGCAGGATGTGGTGGATTATTTTGTGCAAAACTGCCCGCGTGAGATGATTCAATTGGAACAATGGGGCTGCCCGTGGAGCCGCAAGTCTGACGGCACCATCAATGTGCGCCGCTTCGGCGGCATGAAAGTCGCCCGCACTTGGTTCGCGGCTGACCGCACCGGTTTTCACATTTTGCATACCCTGTTTCAGACTTGCCTTAAATACCGGCAGATCAAGCGCCTGGATGAATACTTTGTGCTGGATCTGCTGGTGGAAGACGGCCGGACGGCCGGGGTGGTGGCTTTGGACATGATGGAAGGCGAGATCGTCCAGATCAGGGCCGGGGCTGTGGTTTTTGCCACCGGCGGAGCTGGGCGGGTCTATCGCTACAGCACCAACGCCAGTATTGTCACGGGCGAGGGCATGTCCATAGCCTACCGGCACGGCGTGTCCCTGCGCGACATGGAATTTGTGCAGTACCACCCCACCGGGCTTCCAGGATCCGGCCTGCTGATTACTGAAGCCAGCCGGGGCGAGGGCGGCATACTGGTTAACAAAAACGGCTATCGCTACCTGCAG
Organism: Deltaproteobacteria bacterium; assembly: GCA_031280335.1. Classification (GTDB taxonomy): domain Bacteria; phylum Desulfobacterota; class Desulfovibrionia; order Desulfovibrionales; family Desulfovibrionaceae; genus WRHT01. The sequence goes on from JAITGZ010000221.1 coordinate 6,106, forward strand.
GATTACGGCCTTGGGCCTGAAACCCCGCTGGGCAAGCCGGAAAACAAGTTTATGGAACTGGGCCCGCGGGACAAGGTTTCACAAGCCTTTTGGCACGAATGGCGCGCCGGGCGCACCATCTCCACCCCGCGCGGCGATGTGGTCAACTTGGACATCCGCCACTTGGGACGGGAAAAAATCCTGGAACGTCTGCCCCTCATCCGTGAACTGGCCATTGAATATGTTGGGGTAGATCCCATTGATACGCCTATTCCGGTGCGTCCCACAGCCCACTACACCATGGGCGGCATCACCACGGATCAACAATGCGAAACCAGCATCAAGGGACTGTTCGCCGCCGGCGAATGCTCCTCAGTAGGTATGCACGGAGCCAACCGCTTAGGCTCCAACTCTCTGGCTGAACTGCTGGTCTTCGGCAAAGTGGCGGGCAAGGTGGCCTGCGAGCGAGCCAAGGAGGGCTTCAAACCCAAAGGAACCGCCCTGGACGCCCAGGCCAGAGATGTGGAAACA
>JAITGZ010000010.1 GCA_031280335.1 Deltaproteobacteria bacterium
TGCTCTACCAATTGAGCTAATGCCCCGTTTGAAAAATTGTGTTACCCAAAACCTAAAGAGTCACCTGCTCTACCGACTGAGCTACTGGCCCTTGACCATTTGAGTCAAATATTTAAGAGTCAGCTGCTCTACCAATTGAGCTAATGACCCGCACGGACCAACTAAGTAGAGAGAAGCAGGCAAAATGTCAAGCAAGAACTTGCTCTGACTGCGGCGGATTTTACCTTGACAGTATCCGGCAGAACATGGATTGTTTAGCCCCTTTGAGCAAGGTGGTACTTACCGTCGGCACTTTGCGTTATCGCCGCTGGATCAAACAGTGCACTTGCCTTAAAAACAGTTGGGCAGCCTCGTCATGTGCCAGATGTAGAGCATTTTCACTTTGAAAATGCTCTGTCAACCGACAGCGTAAGCGTCGGCTCTCGCGCACAAGGAGTAGGCGAAACTTGTTTTCGCCGAGGGCGACGAGTGCAGCGTTTCAAAGTTAATTTGCTCTAGGGAAACGCTGATTTATTCTCTTGAGGAGGCGCTGCCCCCTCAAACTCCCCCGGCAGGGGGCTGAGCCCCCTGCACCCAGCGTACGTTTTCAGCCGCTTTGCGGCTGAAAAATAGTAAGGGGGTCTGGGGGAATGAAAAAGGGGCATGTTCGCCCAGGCGTAGCCTTATCCTTGCCGCTCCTTGGCATAATGGTAAGGCACCCCGGACCCTCTGAGCAATGAACGCCTGAAATGTCCCATCCGGAAACTTGGATGGGTTCCCAAAGGGGTTAACCCCTTCGGCGGGGGCCTGGGGGAAAAACAGTTTCATTTTAAAAATACTTTAAGAGCATTGCGGAGGTTAACGGCATGAAAGGCATGAACGATTTGCTGCGTCAGGCGCAGATGATGCAGAGCAAACTGCTCAAAGCGCAGGAAGCGGCGGGAGAACGCACGGTGGAGGCCACCAGCGGAGGCGGCAGGGTGCGGGTGGTTTGCAGCGGCAAACAGGAGCTTCAATCCATCCGCATTGACAAAGAAGCGGTAAACCAAGACGATGTGGACATGCTGCAGGATCTTGTCCTGGCCGCAGTGAACGAGGCTCTGCGCCAAGCGCGGTCCATGATGGAGCAGGAGATGAACTCCCTTACCGGCGGCCTGAAAATACCCGGATTATTCCCCCCCGGAATGGAATAATGCCCTACCGTATCTGCCATCAGCCATTTTTATATACCCATGCGTAACCTTCCGGAACCATTGCGCGAAGTGATGGATGACCTGCGACGCCTGGGCTTCGGCCCCAAGGCGGCCTTGCGCGCGGCCCTGCAGCTCTTGAAGTGGCCGGAGGGTGAAACCCGGCGCATGGGCGAAGCCATAGGCGGGCTGCGCTCCAGGCTTCTCCCCTGCGGGCGCTGCGGTGCCCTGACCGAACATGACCCCTGCGCCATCTGCCGGGACCCCTCCAGAGACGCCTCTTTCCTCTGCGTGGTGGCGGAATGGGACAGCCTGCTCAACCTGGAACAGGGCGGTTTTTACCGCGGCCATTACCTGATTTTAGGAGGACTCCTCTCCCCTCAGGACAACATGCGCCCGGAACAGCTGCGCCTGGAAAGGCTGGAGCAGCGCCTGACTGAAGGCGGGGTCGCCGAAGTGATCTTGGGTCTGGGGGCCACCCTGGAGGCGGAAAACACCGCCTCTTACCTCAAAGAAAGACTGGAAGACAAATTCCCCGCGCTACGCATCAGCCGTTTGGCCCAAGGCATGCCTCTGGGCGCGGAGGTCAAATTTATGGACAGTGAAACCCTGCGTCAATCCATGAAATATCGGCAGGCCCTTTAGACGGTACGTATAATCATGTCCAAACATCCTTCCCGCCAGACGGACGCCGCGCACCTGCCTGACCCGGCCTCCTTCGGACTGCCCCCGGCAGGGGTGGAAACGCACGCGCACCTTAACGGCAAAGCCTTTGCCGCTGACCGCGAAAAGGTGCTGGAGCGGGCCAGGGCCGCAGGCATCGCCCGCCTGGGCCTGGTTTTTCTGGGAACACAAGAGTGGAACAAAGATAAAGACTTTTTCGGAAACTTTCCGGAGATTTTTTTTACCCTGGGCGTACACCCCACGGACGCCCCCAGCCTGACCGCCGCTGAATTGGCCGGCATCAGAGCGGCGGCCGCATCCGACAGACGCATCAAGGCTTTGGGGGAAATGGGCCTGGATTATTATTGGAAGGATATACCACCAACCGTCCAAAAAGAAGCCTTCAGACAGCAGCTTCATCTGGCCAAAGAACTGGCCCTGCCTGTGGTCATCCACTGCCGTGAAGCGGTGGAGGACACCTTGGCCCTGCTTATGGCGGAAAATTTTAAAAATTACCCCCTGCTCTGGCACTGCTTCGGCGGGGACAGTTCCCTGGCCCTGCGCCTGCTTGACCTGGGCTGGCATCTTTCCATTCCCGGCACGGTTACCTTCCCGTCCAACCGCGAGCTGCGCGCGGCCCTGCGTCATATACCCGTTGAACGCCTGGTGCTGGAAACCGACTGTCCCTACCTTGCGCCCATGCCTTTCCGGGGACAACGCAATGAACCGGCCTTTTTGGCCTTTACCGCCCAAATGGTAGCCGAAAGCAAAGACATGAACCCGGCGGAACTCTGGCGCGCCTGCGGCCGTACCGCCATGGATTTTTTCGGTCTGGAACCGCTTGCGTAAAAAATGCCGGAATATGCCGGGGGATCCGCCCCCGGCCCCCCAGCCAAAACTTTTTAAACCACCGCTCCGGTCGGCCGGGCCTCCCTTGCTCCGGCCTTTGGCCGAACCCGTTATCCCTCAAAAATATCCTGACCAGAACCTGGCGAAAAAATACCCAGATGCGTCAGCCCTGGACGCAGTCATTTTATACCCTTGCCAACAATTAACTTTAGTATTATAAAAACAAATTCGGAACAAAAACGCCCCCGGCAGGGACAATTTCAAAGTAAAATTGCTCCAAGCACATAAATTGTTTAAAATCGGAGATATTTTGATGAAAGACGGCATTCACCCCAAAATTTACAAGGCCAAAATATCCTGCGCCTGCGGCAACGAAATTGAAGCCATGTCCACCAAAGGCGAACAGGTGCATGTGGAAATCTGCTCCCACTGCCACCCGTATTACACCGGCAAGCAGCGTTTTGTGGACACGGCCGGGCGTATTGACCGTTTCCGTAAAAAATACGCCGCCGCCCAGAAATAGCCCTTAGGCACAGACAGGCTTTGGCCGCTTGCGGCAAGCATACTCCGGTACGCTTGCAAAACAGCGCCCCGTTGTTTTGCTTGTATGTCCGGCCGCACAGGAGCATCGCCCCGTCTTGCCTCTCCCGGAAGGCTTCGCCCCTTACGGAGCGGCATCCCCGCCGCGTGTGCCGCTCCGCTTCACCCGACCGCGCCCGACAGCAATAATCCAAGCCGGCCTTGCCGTCAGGCCGCGCGCGTATCATCTCAAATTCTATTACAGGACAGAACGGTCAATACATGAAAGCAGACGAAGGGAAGGACAGCTTGGCGGTGGGAGGCCAGGCGGTGATGGAAGGGGTGATGATGCGCAATGGCGATGTCTATTCCATTGCTGTGCGCCAGGGAGATGACCGCATAGTGGTGGAGACCCGCCCCTGGTTTGAACTGGGCAAGGGAGGCTTCCTTAAAAAACCCGGCATACGCGGCTTTCCGTTGCTGTTGGAAACCATGATCAACGGCATCAAGGCCCTGAATCGATCCGCCGAACTGGCCATCGCGGCCGAAGGCGAAGAGCTTAAGACCTGGCAGATGGCCCTGACTTTGGCGGCGGCCCTGCTCTTTGCCGTGGGCCTGTTTATTGTGGTGCCCCACCTGATCACTGTACTATTAAGCCACCTGAGCGTTGCCGGAGGGGTGGAGGGCTTTTCTTTTCACCTCTGGGACGGGTTGATCAAGTTTTCCATCTTTTTGCTCTATATTGCTCTTATCTCCCGTCTGAGCGACATACGCCGGGTCTTTCAGTACCACGGGGCCGAACATAAATCCATTGCCGCCTACGAAAGCGGTGCCTGCCCGGTGGACGCACGTCTGGCTGAAACCCAGAGCCGCCTGCACCCGCGCTGCGGCACCACTTTTTTGCTTTTTGTACTCTCCATCGCCATACTCATGCATGTACTGCTCGTCCCCCTGCTGCTGCTCTTCTGGGTTCCCGACGGCCCTGTACAGAAGCACACGGTCATTCTCTTGCTCAAATTCGCCCTCATGGCCCCCATCAGCGCCCTGGCTTACGAAGCCATACGCCTGGGCGCGCGTCTGGGCGACACCCTGCCGGGCAAAATCATGCGCGCCCCCGGTCTGCTACTGCAAATTCTGACCACGCGCGAACCGGACAGCAAGCAGCTTGAAGTGGCCCTGGCCGCCCTGAACGAAGCCCTGAAACGCGGGAGCGAACACGAAGAAACCCAAGTGCTTTCCCCCCCATATGACATTATGGAGCAGCGCTGATGTTCGCCCGGCTGGAAAATCTGGAAAAACGCCTGGAAGACATGGAAAAACAACTTTCCGTGCCGGAAACGCTGGAAGATCAGGAGCAATACCGCAAACTCGCCAAAACCCATGCCGAGATCAAGGGCGTGGTGGATATTTTTCGCCGTTACAAAGCCACTTTGGAGGAAATGGAAGGCAGCCGCGCCCTCTGCGCTGACCCGGATCCCGAAATTCAAAGCCTGGCTCAGGAAGAAAGCAAAAGGCTGAAAGAAGAAATAGAATCCCTGGAACGGGAGCTGACCCTGGCCCTTCTGCCCCGCGACCCCATGGACGACAAAAACGTCATCCTGGAAATCCGCGCCGGCACAGGCGGGGACGAGGCCGCCCTTTTCGCGGCCGACCTCTTCCGCATGTACAGCCGCTACGCCGAAAACAGAGGCTGGAAGGTGGAGGCCATGTCGGCCAGCGCCGGAGC
>JAITGZ010000024.1 GCA_031280335.1 Deltaproteobacteria bacterium
GTGCCGCCTAAAAATCCTTTTGCTCCGCTGCGCGATGGCATTCTTATTTTTGATCCGGCGGCCAGCGGCCGGCGCCTGGTCCGGCGTCAGCTGGCCGGCTTGCCCTATCAGATTCTGGAGGCGCACAGCCCGCGTGAGGCCGTTAAAATCTGCGCCGCGCGCCCGGTGGGGCTGATCATTATGGATGCGGACCTCACCGAGGCCGAAGCGCGGGAAGCCCTGCACAAAATCCAGGCGGAAGATGCCCAGCGGGGGCGCGCGCTCACTCCGGCCCTGGCCCTGCTGGCGCACGAATCCCAGGCCGAACGCATGTTGAGTCTGGGCTGCGTGGAGTGTCAGGTCAAATTCGTCAGCCGGGCGGATTTTCAGCGCCTCATCCTGCGCCTTTGCCCCCATCCGGAAGCGCCCTTCCTGCATCTGCCCCCGTCAAACGAAAATTACGCCCCGCAGCAAGACCCCCCTGGCGGCCAAGATGCCGCCAGGGCCGCAAGCGGCCGCATCCCCATGCTGGACTTGATCGTCCACAGCCTGGAGGCGGACGAACAAGCCCTGCGCGAAGCCGCAGCCGGGGCCGGTACCCCCGGTACCCCCCCCTGGGGCAGCGCCCCCGATACCCCAACCGGGGGCGCTACCCCCGGTACCCCCGCCAAAGGAGCTAGCCCCTTTGGGAACCCCTCCGGGGGGTTGTCTTCGGCGGAGCTGGTTCAGGATCTGCGTGAACATTTAAGGAATCTGGAGCAGGCTGAAGCGGATATGGATCTTGCGGCTCTGGGCCGGGCCGCTTCCGGTTTGGCGCGGCAGGGGTCCGGGTATGGGCTGGACAAAGTGGAGCGTATGGCTGTTTGCGTGTATGAAGCGGTCCAAAGCCAGGAAGAGGAGGCTGCCTTTGAACTTGCCCAGGCTTTGGCCGAGCGCGTCCGGCGGCATATTGCCGATGCCCGTCCGTAAGACAATCCTGTTTCTTTGCCTGTTCCGGCTGCTCTGTCTGTCCGGCGCGGCCGCGGCCGAACCGTTGGAGGAGGAGGTCTTCGTCCTCCATCTGGCCTGCATGTATCCGGAGGATCATCCCGTGCAGCGGCGGGTGCTGCGCCCCTGGGCTGCGGAGCTGGCCCGTCTGAGCGAAGGGCGGCTGCTCATCCGCCTGTACCCGCCCAAGTCCCTTGTTCCGGAAAAGGAGCAGGCCCAGGCTGTGCGTCTGGGCAGCCTGGATATGGGGCACGCTCCTCTGTCCGCCGCCCCCGCGATCTTTCCCCTGAACCAGGCTTTGGGGTTGGATCTGGAGCTGAAAAACCCCTTGAACGCCCAGGCCGCCTTTTGGCGCGTCTATGCGGAGCTGCCGGAAATACGCAATGAATTCGGCGGCATAAAAATTCTGGCCCTGCACGCCCGCCAGCCTTATGACCTGTATATGTTCCAGGATGGTATTTACGGCGCGGATGATCTGGAAGACAAGCGCCTGCTGGCGGACGCTTCGCCCGCCGCCTTGGGGCTGATCCATCTGGGGGCCGACGCCCTGCCTCAACTTTCCCGGCAGACAACCGACACGCTGCGGAGTAAAGCCGATGGCGCCCTGCTCACTGCGGATCAGGCCGCCTTTGCGTCTTTGCGGGACTTTCGTCAAATCGCGCTGGCCGGGCTGCCCGGCGGCGCTTGCTGGTTGGGCATGCACCAGGGGCTGTGGGATGCCCTGCCGCCGGATCTGCGCAAAATACTTGCGGAAAACAGCGGACTTGAGCTATCCCTGGCCCTGGAGCAAGCCTTGCGGGAGGCTGCCCGCGCGGAACTCCAAAGGCTGAAGGAAGCCGTACCTGAAATCCACTATCTTTCCGCCCAGGAAAGGGAAAAACTGCGCCTCCTGACCCGGCAGCCCCTGCTGGATCTGTGGATGGAACACGCCCAGCAGACCGGCCTGAGCAATCCCCGCGCCCTGTACGACAAGATACGCCGTATAGTTCATAAATGACTGCCCATGGAAGCGCGTTGTTTTGAAGTAAAGACGGAAGAAGCCGGGCAGAGGCTGGATTTTTTTTTGAGCCGCCGTCTGGCGGGGGCGCTTTCCCGCGCGAAGATCAAGCGGCATATTCTTGAAGGTTTGGCGCGTTTGAACGGCCTGGCGCAGGACAGGCCGGATCGGCTTCTACAGGCCGGGGAGCGGGTGGAAATACTCCTTGCTTTAACCCCGGCCCCGCCCGGCGCGGAGCCCGGCGAGCTGCCGGTGCTGTATCAGGATGAGGATCTGGCCGTGCTGAACAAGCCGGCCGGTCTTTCCGTCCATCCCAGCCCCGGCGAGCCTTCCGGCACCTTGGTGAACCGTCTGCTGGCCCGCTTTCCTTCCCTGCGCGCTCAAGAGGGCGAGCGTCCCGGCATTGTGCATCGTCTGGACAAGGATACCAGCGGACTGCTCCTGGCGGCCCTGCGCGAAGACAGCCGTCTGGCCCTGAGCGCGGCCTTTGCCGCCCGCCTGCCCCGCAAGGAGTATCTGGCTTTGGTTTACGGCGTGCCTTCCCCCGGCGCGGGCGTGATTGACGCCCCTCTGGGGCGGCACAGCCGGCAAAAGACCAAGATGACCGTACGCCCCAAAGACGGGCGCCCGGCCCGCTCGGACTATCGCGTTCTCCATGCCGAGCCGCGCGGGCGCTTCAGCCTTCTGGCCGTGCGCATTCACACCGGGCGCACCCATCAGATCCGCGTTCATCTGGCCCATATAGGGCACCCTGTCATGGGCGACGCACGCTATGCGGATCCTCAGACAGCGGCCCGCGCCCTGGGGGGCCAGGCAGGCGCGGAGCGGGATGATTTTTGGCGCGCTCCCGCCTCGCGCCAGCTTTTGCACGCCTGGAAGCTGGCTTTTCCACATCCCTGCCGGCGCGATGCCGCGGGCGGGCCCCTGGAATTGAGCTTTGTCTGCCCGCCGCCGGAGGATTTTATTGAGGCCGCTTTGGCCCTTTCCGCCCGGACGCGGCGGCTCATCCTCACCGGCAACCCCGGCTGCGGCAAATCCAGCGCCCTGCGGCTGCTGCGCGAACGCGGCGTGCCGGTGTGGAGCGCGGATCAGGCTGTGGCCCGCCTTTATGCTCCGGGGGCGGACGGCTGGCTGCTGCTCCGGCGCCGTTTCGGCATGCGCTTTATGGCGGAAGCTCCGGGCCTTGCCCCCCCGCCCATAGACAAAAAGGCGCTTTTCGCCGCCATGTGCGCTGAACCCGGACTGCGCCGGGAGGTGGAGAGATTGATCCACCCCCTGGTGCAGGCGGATATGCGTCTGTTTTTCCAGGGTCTTGAGCGGCTCTCCCCCCCCTGCCCGCTGGCGGCGGCGGAAATTCCGCTTCATTTTGAGGGCGCGCCGCACGCCGCGGACTCCGGCGCGGATGAACGCCCCCTGGTGGCGGGGGTACATTGCCCCCTGGAAATAAGGGCGGCAAGGCTGCGCCAAAACCGCAGCTGGTCGGAGGCCATGATTGCCCGGATGGAAAGCTGGCAATGGCCTGAAGAAAAAAAAATGGCCGCCGCCGATTTCGTCCTGGATAACAGCGGGCCGCCGGACAAGCTGGCCCTGGAGGTGGACGGACTCTTGCGCCTTTTGGAAGAAAAACGCCTGCAAAGCCGCGCCGGCCTGGAGCAAACCCTGCGCGGCCTGATGCAGGGCTGAAGCCTGATCCCCGCCGGCCTTGCATGTCCGACCCCGCGCCCACCCGGGACGGATTGCTTCGCAGCGCTAAATAATTCAGCATTATGGCCGATATATAAGGTTGAGGCGCTGGCGGCGGCCGGGCGTTATCCAAGGACAGTAAAGTATGATTTTTTTAAAGGCATTGAAGAGCGGCGAGAAGGAGGATGCCGGCGATTTTCTGCTGGAGGGCGGCGGCTATGGCTTATGGGTGAGCTGGTCCGGCAAGGCCAATGCGGTATTGGAACAGACTTTGGCGGATTATGGCGGCATCAGGGTTGGCGCGGCGGCGGAGCAGGCCTTGTGGTTTTTCTTTTCTGTGGATGTTTTTCTGGCGGCGGCCAAGCTGGATGTGTGGGGCAAGTACAACTCCATGACGGTGTGCATCCAGATTTTCGAATCATCGCTGCGCTGTTTTGCTGACGGGCGGCGCGAACTCGTTGCCGGGCCGGAGATTTGGGAGCAATCCGTTGAAGAGCCTGTGGATTTTAAAATCTACGTGCACATGGCGGCGCTGCCCAAGGATATGGCCCTGTCCGGCATCACTTTGCTGCCGGCGGCGCGGCCGCATACTTTTTGCGCCGGGGATTGGCGGCACATCCAGGCGGATCAGCGTCTGCCCTACAAGGGCACTTTATCCTGGTTTGCGGTGCTGCGGCCTGTGGGCAGCGTTACGGACAAGAATTTTCAAATTGGCTGGCGCGATTTTTACACCAAACTGGAGGATGTGCTCCAGCGCAACAAGCTGCGTTTTATTCTGAACGATTATTTTCTGATGATGCCGCTGGATTCTCTGCGTGAGATGCGCCAGTGGTGCCGTGATTATCTCAATCTGGTGGAGCGCTGCAAGGCCGACGAAAAGGAGGGTTTTTACTGGCCCTGCGTCATGGCCGTAACGGACAGAAAAAAGCTGCACCTGAACAATGACCTGCCGAACAGCATGGGACTGGACTGGAGCCAGCTCATGCCCGATTTCCCCTATCTGTCCCTGCGCGACGGCGTGCTTTTGGGCGAGGGCTTCCAGATTTACGAGGTTCCTTTCAGCCAAAGCCGTTCCGGCGCCGGCGACTGGTGCAACGTCAGCCTGGCAGGGGCGGAGGCGGAGCGCATCAAGAGCCTGCCCAACCTTGCCATAGGCGCTTTGAGCCGGGGGGAACACAAGCGCTGTTTCTATTGCGGGCAGCACAGCCACAGGAGCAGGGAGTGCCCCAGCCGCGAACTGGGGCAAAGCGGCGTGGAGGTGTGGGATGCCGTGGCCGCTTGCGGCCTGGAGAGCATGAAGACGGCCGTGGCCGAGATCAACCGGCGTCTGGCGGCCAGCCCGGAGTCCCTGGCGGAACTGCTGGGGGCGGAGGATGAAACCGGGGTGCTGACCAGGGCTGTTTTCAGCGTCAATACCACCACACAATTGCGCGGCGTGCCCATATTCTGGAAGATGCGCGGCCGGGATCTGCCCAAGGTCATCCGCGAGCCGGATCTGGCCGAAGACGGCAACCCGGTGTGGGGCGTGCTGCGTTCCTTTGCCGGCCGCGATCCGGACATGCTGGACAAGGAAATGCACAGTCTGCAAATCCGTTTTCCCCGCGACTACAGGGTTTTTTCCCTGCACGGCTTCGTGGCCGTGGAGCGCGATGAGCCGCACAAGGCGGAGGAATACTGGCGGCAGGCGCACGCCCTTTGTCTGCCCGGCGTGGCCCAATCCTGGCATCTGTTTTTACTGGGGCGTCTGGCGGAGTGCCAGGGACGCTACTTTGAAGCCATCGCCCACTACGACAAGGTATTGGAAGCGCACAGAAACTGGGCGGAGGCGGAATACCGCAAACTGGTCTGCTACGTCAAAAGCGGCTTTGTGGGCCGCATCATCCCCACAGTCGGCCTGCTGCTGGGCAAAGACCCCAATTTTTTCAACCGCATGCTCCTGGACCCGGAACTGGAGCGCGGCCACGCCGCGGTCTTTTCCATCCTGGCCGTACACTGGAGCAGCGCGGAGACCCAGATTCAGGAAGAACGCACCCTGCTGCGCGGCCTCATGGACGAACTCGGTAAATGGTTTGTGGAGGGCAGCGAGTTTCTGGAAAAAAACCTCCAACACATCAACCACGTCCTGAGCGTAACCGAAATACGCAATTATGTGCCCTACCTGCGCGCCATGCACGGCCGCGAAAGGCTGGAGCGCGATTTTCAGCTCAAAGTCATGAACGAAATCAAGGGTTACAAGGATGTTTTCAGCAGATACCTGGAACGCCTGGCCCACATCCGGGACGAGGCCGCCTGGTTTCCCTTCCCCAGGCTGCTCATGGAGTTTCACCGCAGCTACAATGACAGCGCCGCCACCCTGGCCTGGGTCATGCGCAACAACATGCACGTGCCGGAAATATTCAAAAAAGCGCAATCCCTGGTAAAACAAGAAGAAGAACGCATCACCGCCATGGAAAAACGCCTGCTCCTCCTGCGCGTGGTGCGCGACAGCACTTTGTTTTCACTCATCGCGGCCAAAAAATTCTTCTGGATGGAACTGGCCGGGCTGGCCCTGGTGCTGCTGGTCTTCCCCCTGCTGCTCTACTACGGCAGCAAATCCGGCGCCCTGTGGATCTACGACATGATGATGAAACAACAATGGGCCATCCAAAAAGTCTCCATCATCATCATCTCCGCCCTCTCCGCCATGATCGCCGTGTTCTGGACCATCCTGCGCTTCGACCAGACCCGCGAAAAACTCTTCAACAAAGCCAGGGAAGAAGCCGAAGCGCACAGCGTGGAACGGGCCAAAAAAATGGAACAACGGCAGCAAAAGCTGAAACTGCAAAAACGACTGCAAACACGCGAACGCGCCGTACAAGCCAGACGCGGATGAAAGCCGGAAGGTCAGTACCAATGCTTCCATTGGCGATTCTTCATAAAAAATGTCATCTTCTATTCCTTTGTGGTCTGAGACCCCGGCCTTCAGGCCGGATATAGCAAGGCCCCGCCCTGAAGGGCGGGGTTTCCTTCCGGGCGGAAGCTTGGCCGGGGACGCAAACCCCGGCG
>JAITGZ010000231.1 GCA_031280335.1 Deltaproteobacteria bacterium
CAGCCGCGCGGCTTCCAGTTCATTTTCTTCCGCCTGTGTTTCTTCGGGCAGATGCAGCGCCTCCACCACCAGCAGGGAGGTCAGGGTCAGGAGCAAGCCCAGGGCCAGGACGCGGAAGGAAGGGCGCGGGCGCGGGGCATGTTCCGGCGGGGAGAAAAATGATTTAATGAAAGGGAGGCGGGGCATGGTCAAGGGAGTATGCCCAGCAGACGCAGCAACAGGCGGGTCAGGCAGCTCACCAGGAGGAGGGAGACAAGGGTTCTGCCTATGCCCTGCCTGTCCATCTCATTGGCCAATATGCCGGGGATAATATAGCCCAGGGCGTCCATACGGCTTGCCGCCAGGTCAAGGTTCCAGTACAGCGCCTCCCATAGCCATTGCAGGCCGAAACCCAGAAGTATGGCCACGGTGAAGCGCCTGCGCCCGTAGAGTATGCTGTGCCGGGCCAGGAGGCGCAGCAACGCCAGTACGGCGGCGGAGATGAGCAGGGCCTGGAGCATGAGAAACGGACGGTCAAAATACAGGGCGAAGTACCCCGGAGTAACCAGTCCGCCGGCCACCAGCCCGGTCAGCTCAAAGAGGAGAAAGCCCAAAACCAGGCCCAGAGCTATGGCATGGGCCAGAATCAAGCCGGTTCTCCGTTTAAGGCCGTGCGCAAAGCCTCTGCGCGTCCATGGAAATTACCCAGGCCGACCACTGCGGCCGCCGGCCCAAGCTTGCGGCATATATCCGCCAGCAGCGCCTCTGCCGGGGGTACGCTCCAGGCATAGGCCTGCGCAGGCCCCAGACCGCGCCGGCGCATGGCCCGCAGGGCATAGGGAACATGGCTGCCCAGCAGCACGTACAGGGTAAAAATACGCTCTGCGGCAAACCACTCCACGAAAGCGCGGGTGCGCAAGGGGCGGTCGTTTCTGGTATTGAATACGGCGGCCAGAGGCGCGTCCGTACGCGCCATTCTCTCCAGGGCTTTATGCAGCAACAGGCGCGAAGACTCCACATCATTGGCGGAAAATAAGTCCAAAAAAAGCACTTTGCCGCCGTCGGCGAGCCGCGTGCGGACAAAAGCGGGCCAGTTATCCGGCGGACGTTCCGGCAGGTTGAGGGAGAGATCCCGGGCCAGATGCCGCTCCAGCAGACCGGCTTGCGCGTCCGGGGGGACATCGTCCGCCTCCGGCATAACCAGGTGCGCGTTGCTGCGTGCCGCCGCAGCGCGCAATACATCGCCCCCGGCGTCTTTTAGCGCGAAATTTTTTTGCTCCGTCCCCAGACTCAAGGCCAGGGCACGGACAATGTCTTCCGGCAGCCGGCCCTGGACTTCATGATGATCCGGCCTGGTATTGGTGAGGAGAAGATGGGTGGGAGAAAGAATTTTTTTGGCCTGAAGCACATTTTCAGGGGCCAGGGCCATACATTCCATGACCAGGGCCCGGCAGCCCAGGGCACCGGCCTTGCGTACGCAGCCGATATATTCGCGGATGTTGGGCGCGCCCAGGCGGCGCTGCTCCCGCGTCAAACCATCGGGATAATAAAGCAGCGCCCTGTCACCGCTGGTACGGCCCAGGGCATTGACGCCATTATGCCGCAAAAGATCCATCACCCGCCTGGTAAGGCCGCTTTTGCCCCTGGTGCCGTATATATGGATACGCCAGGGAACGGCCCGCAGACACTTTTTAAGATGTTTCGTCTCCAGTAGCAGGTATGTGGCCAGCGCCAAGATGCATATCCAGAAGAGCATAAATTTGATATATACACATTTGGTTGATTTGGCCGGGGGCCTTGCCCCGGCCAAATCAACCATCTTAATGTTCCAAAGTCAAAGTCTAGAGCAATTTCACTTTGAAATTGCTTTAATGTCCGGCCACATCTCCGTCAATGCGGCTTTCGGCCCCGCCGTAGCGGGCCCCATTTTCGGGGTCCACCATAATCATCAGGGAGTAACCGGGGGTGCCCACCCGGTAGCTTTCTTTAGCTGTTACCAGATCATAGCCCATTTGGGTCAGTTTGGCGGCGGTATCGCCGGCATCGCGTATTTCCGGCTCGGCCTGCAGTCTGGTGCCGGCGGTATAGTGGCGCATATCGCCGTAAAGGTGGCGAGGCGCGGATATGGCCGCCTGTGGGTTCATTTTCCATACCAGGGCATTCATGATGGTCTGGAACACGGCCGGTTGGGTGGAATCTGCGCCGGAGCCGCCCACCAGCATAGCCACTTTGCCGTCTTTAAGAAACATGCCGGGGCATAAGGTCCAGCGGTTGCGCGCCCCCGGCTTGAGAGCCAGGTTACTGGGCTTGCCCGTCCAGTGGGAGATTTCAAGATCATCCCAGTTGGCGGCGTTGTTGGCCACCATGCCCGTATTGCCCAGAATGTCATGCCCGCCGAAGTAGGTGCCCAGGGTATGGGTAAAGCTCACGGCGTTGCCGTACTGGTCAATCACGTTTACATGCGTGGTCTGGCCTGGATATTCAGGAGAGCGGGCCTTGAAAGAAAAAGCCAGGGAACTGTCTTCACTTTTGACAGTCCCGGCCTGAGCTGCAGGAAAGGCGGGCTTGCTGCCGGTGGCGGCGTACGGGTCGCCGGGCTGCACCCGGCCAGGGGCGGCTTTGCCCGGCACAATGCGCGCAAACTGCACGTCAATGTAGCGCGGGTCCAGGGTAAGCTGGCCCGGGGCATTGGCATACATGGGGTCACCGCCCCACTGGTAAGAGTCGGCATGGGCCAGACGTTCAATTTCCGTCATAATATTAACGTATTCGGCGCTGTGCAGATCGTACTTGCTCCAATCCACCTTTTCAGCCAACTTCAACATCTGCATCCAGGTCATACTGGAGGCCGGGGGTTGATGTCCATATACCTCATAACCCATGAAGGTGGTTTTGAGGGGTTCTTTCCATTGTACCTTGTAGGCGGCCAGGTCATCCAAGGTCCAATAACCTCCCTGGGATTGCACATATTTTACAATCTCCCTGGCGATGGATCCCTTCTTGCCATATACCGCGCCTATGCCTTCCTTGGCCACGGTACGGTAGGTGCGGGCCAGGTCCGGGTTTTTGACCAGGGCGCCGGTCTGCGGCCATACGCCGTCAGGGGCATATACCTTGGCCAGATTTGGGAAAAGCAGGGGCACATCCGGAAAGGCGTTGGTCATGGAATTGTGGTGGTGCTCGGTGAAACGGTAACCGTTTTCCAGATAATACAGGGTAGGTTCCACCAGTTGGGCGAAGGAGCGGGTGCCGAATTTTTTAAGCAGGGCGTCGTAACCGGCCAGGGTACCGCCTATGGTCCAAGACAGGGAACCTTCCAGCATCTTGTCGCGGTCTTCCTTGCCGTTGGTTTTATAGAGATCGGCCTTGAAGCCCTTGGGGGTCATGGAGCCGGCGTCCAGGGTATAGACCTTTGTGGTCTTGGCGTCATAAATGACGAAAAAAGCCGCGCCCATGGGCCCGCACATGGAAGGATCAACGGCGTTGAGCATCAGGGCCGTGGCCACGGCAGCGTCCATGGCGTTGCCGCCTTTCTTCATGACCTCCACCCCCACGGCTGTGGCCAGGGGAGAGGTGGCGGTAACCATGCCTTTGCCGGCCACCACCGCGTTTCTTTGGGGATACTTGGGATAGTACTTGAACTCCTGGGCCAGGGCCGTCTGCGTCATAAGGAGCAGCGCGGCGGCCAGCGCCATCGCCAGCCTGCATTTAACTTTCATGAGAACCTCCTGTTTAATCAGGGCTATCGCCCTAAATTTCAAATAGCTATGACTATTGCGGGACATTGAGATAGCGCCCCACAGGGGTTGCGGCGGCTTCACTGTAAGCGGGCATATTGGCGAAGCTGAAGGGTTTTTCCGGGTTCAGCTCGCTGAACACCCGGCACAGGCTTTCCACTGTGGTCAGGTGCCGGGCCACGCGCACATTAAGCGGCCAGCCTTCTTCTCCATAAGGGATAAAAGTGCGCCCCAGCCGGGCCGCTTCCACATAAAAGGCGTCCTTGCCTTCCACAAAGAGCTTTTCATCGGTAATGCCGCGAATGCGGCCTATACCCGGTCCGGGGGTTTCGGCCAGCACCGTCCACGCGGGGGTATAATCCCCCAGCTCGCGGTAGGTCAGGCCGCGGAATTTTTCCGGGGACATTTCCACGCGTATATCCACATCTTCCATGCGCATTTCGAGAGCTGCCAGAGTGGCCATGTCCGCATTTTTTTGATGCGCGCCCATGGCGTTGATAAAGGGATACTCCGGCCAAGCCTCATGCAGATCGATGTTTAAATCCACCTTTTCCTCAAGGATCACCTTGGTGAGGGCAAAGGCCACCCTTTCGGCGAAGGTGCCGTTTTCCACCCCTGGATAGGCCCGGTTCAGGTTGCGCACCTCTTCGCCGGAAAGCTTCTGCCCGGTTTGGTAATGGCTGAAGACCTCAGGGTCAGGCCAGTAGTGGATGGGGTTCACCCCGCGCGCGCCGCCCCTGAAGGAACGGTATTGCCCGTTGCCCAGGTCGTGGCGGATGAACTGCGGGGTGGCCTCCTGGGGGAAGCTATGGGTAAAGGCGCTGTTGTTGCATTGAGGTATGACAATGAGCCGTCCCTTGGTCAGTTGTATTTTTTCCACCAGGATCAGAGCGGCCATGAAGCCGGAGGTCTCATCCGGATGGGTGCCGCCCATTACGCTCACCGTGCCTCCGGGTTCTCCGGAGTCGATGATGAAGATGCGCGTATCCCCGGCGCTGTCCTTGAGGGGCGGAAAGTAATCGCTCAACCATTTGATGGCGGTCACATGCGGGCTGGGGATGATGATGTCGTGCTCCCACAGCCGGGCAAAAGAAGTGTAGCCCAGTACCGTGGCGAGCGCCACCAGTACGGAAATGACCAGGGCCGTAACTCTGTTGAATTTGGGTTGTTGCTTGGTCATGGACGCCCTCATTTAATGAGCAGTACGCGGTAAACGAACGGGTACATGATAAAAAAGGCTATAACCTGTTCCCAGAAGGACTTGCAGCGAAAGAGATTGTAGGCGGCCACCGCCACAATGAACAGCGAGAGCAGGTTATACGCGCCCATGATAAAATAATATGTCGGCATAAATACTCCTTAAGGGCAAACTTCAAAGTGAAATTGCTCTAATACGGCACAAATAAATCCGCGAAAGGTTTGGCGAAATACAGCACGGCCAGGGTATAGACCGTGGTTGCGAGCCAGGGGATCAAGCAGCGCTGGAAAACGGGTTTGTAGTCGGCCAGACCCACCACATCCTGTGAAGAAAAACCGCCCAAGGCGGAGGGGGGCACAATCTGGCTCATGATGCAAAAGACGGAGAGACAGGAGATAACCACAATGATGTTGCTGGTTAGTATGGCCAACGCAAAGGGTATGCCCAGCACGGCGGCCACGCCCAGGTGGGTGATGAGTCCGCCCAGCAGGGGCACACCCACGCCCAGGGCCGCATACATCAGCACAGGGGCTGAAGCGGCCAGGGCAAAGGTGGAGACCACCAGATACCCCTTTACCCCGGTCAGGGTCATCACCTGCACCACCGATCCCACCACAAAAAATACGGCCACCACGCCGAAAAGCCTGCCGGTCATGCAGCGCGAGGCCGCCATGAACAGGTTGACCTTTTTACCGTTGAACAGTCCCACCAGCGCCCCCGCCATGAAGACCAGGGGCGAGACCAGGTCAGGCATCCGGCGCGGAAAGGCGCTGATGAGCAGAAACAGCGCCACAATGACCACGATGGGCAGATAGGGTTGCAAGGCAAAACGGCGTTCCGGCGCGGGCAGAAGGCGGCGGATCTCCTCCATGCTCAATACCTTGAAGTGCTTGTACCCTAGAAAGAAGATGGTGAATATGGCTGGCGGCACGGAAAGCACCAGCAGAATGGGACCGAAACCGTCAAAGGGCATATTGAT
>JAITGZ010000049.1 GCA_031280335.1 Deltaproteobacteria bacterium
ACTGCCCGGCAAGACTTCTTCGCCCACATAAACCAGCTCGCAAAAATCCTTTTTTTCGCACTGTTCCAGGGCGTAATCCAAAACCGCCTGAAAGTCTTTGAGTTCCAGCACCTTGATGGAAACAGCCTCGGCCTTTTTCTTGAATAATTCCAGAATCTTGTCTTCTTTCGCCGCCATATGCACTCCTTTGCGGTTAAGCCTGACCACGCACGCGGCCCGGCCAAGTAAAAACAACAGGCCTGGAAGCAACAAATGTTGACCACAGGAACGGACTCTCCCCCGTCCGCCCTGGACCGGCCCCTGCCGGTGCCGGACTAAATCTGATTCAAGCTTAATTTTCATAGCCGCCAAAGGACAGTCTGTCAATCCCTCCGAACTGCGAAAGCTTCGCCGCTGCCATAATTTTTGCACGATAACATTATGAATTTATTGATCGTCATGGCGCGTCAAAAGGCGAAAATCGCCCTTGCCGTAACGGGTTGAAATTTACGGCGTAATATTATATAGCTATTTCGTTATACTGTCTTACCGGTCGGACATGGGCATCCGGCCGGCATGGGGTTTACATTCTGTCCGCTGCGGGAGAACAGTCATGCTTAAAACTTTCAGCGCCTGCACCCTGGAAATAGACGATCCTGATCTGGCTGTGGACGAAATACTTGAGCAGCTTGATCTGGAGCACAGGCTTATGGAACATGCCCTGGGCCTGATCAACTGCCACCCGGACTATCTGCACGCGGGCACGGTCAAGGCGCTGTGCGCCCGTCTGCCTTTTGAGGTCATAGGCGGCACCAGCCTGCTTTCCGCCACCAATAACACCGGGGATCATCTGCTTTTGAGCGTATTTGTTCTGACCAGCGACGATACGTCTTTTGCCGCCGTCCTCACCGAATCTTTGCAGGACAAGGCGGCAGAACACATCAGCGCGGCCTGGGCGCGGGCGTCTTCCAGTCTTTCTTCCGCCCCGGTCCTGATTTTGACTTATGTCCCCTTTTCCAGGAATTTTTCCGGAGAACGCCTGGTGGAGTATTTAAACCGCGTCTCCGGCGGCGTGCCTATTTTCGGCCCGGTGGTCAGCGACCCTCACGGCGATTTCAGCGAGGCCTACACCATCCATAACGGGGAACACTTCAAGGATCGTCTGCCTCTGGCTCTGTTGGCCGGCCCGATCCGGCCCAGTTTCTTTCTCGCCTCCAGTTCGGAGGACAAGGTCCACGGCAAGCAGGCCCTGATTACGGATTCGGACGGGGTGCTGCTTAAGGAAGTCAACGGCGTCAACGCATTGGCATATCTGGAATCCATCGGCTTAATCAGCAACGGGGTGCTGGACGAGAGGGTCTCCATAACCATCCCCTTGATAGTGGATTATCATGACGGCTCCAAGCCTTCGGCCAGGGGCATCTACAGCGTTACCCCCGAAGGATATATTTTTTGCGGCGGCGAAGTGCCCAAGGGGGCCTCTTTTGCCCTGGGCGATCTGGATGTACACGGGATACTGGACTCCGCCGCGCAGACCATGAAGGAGATTATGGCCGTGCGGCATAAAAACGGCCTGCTTGTGTCCTGCTGCATCACCAGGGGCCTGGCCCTGGGTGAAACACCCCTGGAGGAGGCGCAAAAAATTCATGAACACGCGGGGGATGCCCTGCCCTACCAACTTTGCTACGCTGGAGGGGAATTTTGCCCGGTGTATAACTCCGCCGGTGAAGTAGTGAACCGTTTTCATAATTTTACTTTTACAGCATGTTTGCTTTAGATTGTTTTAGCATAATTTCACTTTGCAAATAATGAATTTCACCTGAAATATACTTTGCGAGCCATATGTACTATGTCTGAAGAAACAAGCGTATTGAACAAAGATTTGGAAGAAGAACTTCTTTATTTGCGTAAAGAAAACAAGAAGCTTGCGCGTCAGATTACCAATTTACAGGGCATATTGGACCGCAGCAAGCTTATGTCCATGTCCAGAAACAATCTAAGCGCGATGATTGCCACGGAGAAGATCAGACAAGAAAAATACATGAACCTGCTTCTGGACAATTGT
Organism: Deltaproteobacteria bacterium; assembly: GCA_031280335.1. Classification (GTDB taxonomy): domain Bacteria; phylum Desulfobacterota; class Desulfovibrionia; order Desulfovibrionales; family Desulfovibrionaceae; genus WRHT01. The sequence continues at coordinate 2,045 of JAITGZ010000049.1, forward strand.
CCTGATATAATCATAATGCTCGATAACAACAACAGGGTAGCTTATTGTACTGAAAATTTTTTGCGTGAATCGCGATGGATTGACGCAGGTACGGTCAAGGGGCGTTTATTCGGCGAGGTGTTCCAGAAATTTGCCGGCCAGGAATGGATAGACCGCGTAAGCGGGCTGTTCACGCAATCCACCCTGGACAAAAAATCCATCTCCATTGAAGAAGCGCTGGATTTCAGCCAAAGCGACATCCGGCGTAATTACATCATAAATTTCACCCCCATGCTGGGCAGGGACGGTCAGGCCGAAGGATCCATAATTTTGTTTCATGATATGACGGAACTGGTACGGGCGAAAGAGGAGGCGGAAAAGGCCAGCCTGGCCAAATCCAATTTTCTGGCCACCATGTCGCATGAAATGCGTACCCCCATGAACGCCGTCATCGGCATGACCACCATCGGCAAATCAGCGGCGGACATCGACAAAAAAGATTACTGCCTGGGCAAGATATCCGAGGCGTCCACGCATCTTCTGGGCGTAATCAACGATATTCTGGACATGTCCAAGATCGAGGCCAACCGCTTTGAGCTTTCCTTCACCGACTTTGAGATGGAACGCATGCTCATGCGCACCGCCAACGTCATCAACTTCAGGGTGGAGGAGAAAGAACAGAATTTCGCGGTCAAAATTGATCGGGAAATTCCTTTTTCCATAGTGGGTGATGAACAGCGCCTGGCCCAGGTCATTGCCAACCTGCTCTCCAATGCGGTCAAATTCACGCCCCAGCGCGGCTCCGTCACCTTGTCGGCCCACAAGGAAAAGGAAGAAAACGGGGAATATTCCCTGCGCTTTGAGGTGAGCGACACCGGCATAGGCATCACGCCGGAGCAGCAGGACCGCCTGTTTCAATCCTTCGCCCAGGCGGACAGCGGCATTGCGCGCAAATACGGCGGAACCGGCCTGGGTCTGGTCATTTCCAAACGCATTGTCGAGATGATGGGGGGGCGCATCTGGGTTGAATCCGAATTCGGCCGGGGTTCTTCCTTCATTTTCACCATCAAGGCCAAGCGCGGTGCCATTGAACCCCACATGCGCCTGCCGGTGAGTGAAGAAACCTGGAAAAAACTGCGCGTGCTGGCGGTGGACGATTCCAGGGACGTGCTGGAGTTTTTCCGCAGCCTGGCCGGGCAAAAGGGGTTTCACTGCGATACGGCGGCGGACGGCATGGAAGCCCTGCGGGTGATCGAAGCCAACAAGCATGACCCCTACAATATAATTTTTGTGGATTGGAAAATGCCCGACTTGAACGGGGTGGAGCTGACCGACAGGATCAAGCACGCGGAAATGGGCGATTCGGTCGTGATCATGATCTCGGCCCACGACTGGAGCGTAGTGGAGGCTGAAGCCAAAAAGGCCGGGGTGGACGCCTTTATTTCCAAACCGCTTTTTTCTTCCGTCATTTTTGAACAGATCGGCCGCTGCCTGGGCAGCGCACGGGCGGACGCGGCTGTGGATAAAACGCATGAGGCGGTGGGGTCTTTTAAAGGCAAAAGGATTCTGCTGGCGGAAGACATTGAGATAAACAGAGAAATAGCCATATCCCTGCTGGAGCATACCGGGGTGAGCATCGACTGCGCTGAAAACGGCCTGATCGCTTACGAAATGGCGCGGAAAAACCTCAAAAGCTACGATCTCATCCTCATGGATATTCACATGCCGGAACAGGATGGTTACGAGACCACGCGCCGCATCCGCGCCCTGAAACTGCCCGTGGCCGGGAAAATACCCATCATAGCCATGACCGCCAATGTTTTTCGCGAAGATATAGAAAAATGCCTGGCCGCCGGCATGAACGACCACTTGGGCAAACCCCTGGATATGGACGAAGTGATGAGCAAGCTGAAAACGTATTTGACCGGCCCTGAAAAATTACCGCATTAATACATTCCAGATCAATTTAACTTTGAGATTATACATTATTGTGACCTAGACCTTTGCCGGAGATAAGTCTTGTCTGTTTTGCCGCCTTTTAAGACCCTGCACCGCCGTATGCTGGGAGAAATAATCCGCGTCTTCCTGCTCTGCGCGGCCTTTCTGCTTACCCTCATTCTGCTGGGGCGCGGCGTGCAGATGCGCGCGCTCATGGGCAGCCTGAACCTGAACCCGGGCGAATTCCTGCTGGTGCTTCTTTATATGTCGCCCGCCTTCATGACGCTGGTCGTGCCCCTGTCCTGTATGCTCAGCGTCTTTTTGACCGTGCTGCGCATGAATGCCGACCGCGAACTAATCGCCCTGCGCGCCGGGGGGATCAGCATCAGGCAAATGCTGCCCGCGCCCGTGTTTTTTTCCGCCCTGTGCTGTCTTGCGGCTCTGGGCATATCCCTTTACGGCATCTCCTGGGGGGCGGCGAATTTTCGCGAAACCGTACTCCAACTGGCCAAAAACAAGGCCCAGCTCAACCTGCAGCCCGGCATCTTCAACCAGGACATAAGCGGACTGACCATGTTCGCCCGCCGTATTGACCCGGCGACCAAGACCATGTATCAAGTGATGGTGGAGGATTCCAGCCGGATACAGGAAGAACGCCTGACCATCCTGGCCCCTTCAGGGCGGATTGAAACCAACAGCAAACGCGGCGAACTGGTCTTTAAACTAAGCGGCGGGCGCATCTACCGACTGGGCAAAGATATGGCCGGCATTTTGGATTTTGAAGAATACAACATCAGAATGGGCCTGGAAGAACTTTTTCAAAACATTGACCTGGGCGAACTGAAGGTCAGGGAAATGTCCTGGGATGAATTGCACGACACCCTGGCCGGACTCACCCCCCAAAGCGGCGGGCGGCTGTGGTTCAAGCTGCTGGTGGAGATACAGCAGCGCCTTGCCATGCCTGTTTCCAGCCTGGTGCTGGGGCTGTTTGCCGTGCCGCTGGCGGCCGGCTTTGAGGGAATAAAACGCCAGGCCAGCGTGGCCATAGTTTTGATCGCCTTTCTGCTCTATTACTCCATGCACTCTCTGGGGGTAACCCTGAGCGAATCGGGACGCCTGCACCCCGTCGCGGCCATGTGGATGTCCAACGCGGTCTTTTTAACCGGGGCTCTCGCCGGGCTGGCCCTGGCCGAACGTGAAGGAGTGCCGGATCCCTTTCGGGCGCTGAAAAGGCTGCCCGCGCGGCTGCGCCAAGGCCCCGGCAAGGCGGCGGCGTGAGCGTACTGAACCGTTACCTTTTGCGGCGCGCCCTCTTTATGCTCTTTGTCCTGCTTCTGGCCGGCATGGGCGTGTTTGTACTCAGCGACCTCTTTCAGCGCCTGGATGTATTCATGGATGCGGATTATCCCCCCGCAGGCATCGCCCTGTACTTTATCATCCGCCTGCCCATGATCGCCTCCCAGATTCTGCCGGCGGTCTTTCTGCTGGCCATGACCCTGCAGCTTTCCCTCATGAACAAACAGCGTGAAAGCCTGGCCTTGCAGGCCGGAGGCATCGCCCCCTCCGCCTTCTTCCGCTTTGTCTTCATCTATGGTCTCTTCTGGTCCTGCGCCCAGTTCGCCTGCGCGCAGGTCTTGGGCGTGGCCGGAGAAAAACGGGCC
>JAITGZ010000238.1 GCA_031280335.1 Deltaproteobacteria bacterium
TCCAGGGCATTGTCTCCGAAGTTACTCAGGTAAACGGTTGGGGCGGGGTGTTGGAGAATTTTGGGGTGTTGTCCGGCTGCTTCCAGCATGAGGCGCATGACTTTTGCTGTGTCTGTGCCGTAGGCCGCCCCCAGTTTCAGGCTGCGCCGCACCTGTCTGCTGCCTCTGGTCCAGTTGGTGAACTGTCCTGACATGATGGCTGAGTTGGGCACATAGACCAGGGCGCGTTCCGGTGTTTCCACTGTGGTGGAGCGTATGTTGATGGCTCTGACCGTGCCGGAGACGCCGCCCACTTCCACATAGTCTCCCACCAGTATGGAGCGTCCGAAGATGAGCATCAGCCCGCTGATCAGGTTATTGAAGATGTTTTGCAGTCCAAAGCCTATGCCTACGCTCAGGCCGCCCGCGACCACGGCCAGGCTGGTCAGGTTCAGCCCCAGAAAACCCATGATGATCAGGCCAAAGAGCAGCCAGACCCCATAGGTCAGGATATTGCGCAGGGGTGGGATAACCCCGCGCTCCAGGCCGGGTATTTTTTCCGGCAGGTGTTCCAGGGAGGTTCTGCCCAGACCGGCCAGGGCGCGAAAGAGAAAAAAGAGCGGCGCGATGAGCAGCAGTTTGAAAAAGTTGAAGGAAACCCCGCCCACATTGTGCGCGAGGTAGAGTACGTCTTCCAGGGTATAAGCCAGGCCGGGCACGGCCCAAAGCCAGGGCAGGGCGCAGAGCGGCGAGATCCCCCAGGCCAGGGGTATGGCCAGGGATTGGGCCAGGGCGTTGCGCAGGGGCATGTCATTGGGTGGGCAGAGGCGCTCCGCCCCCCGGAGTAAAAGGCGGCTTAAGGCCGCGCCCAAAAAAAACATATTCGCCAGGGCAAAGAGCGTCATGAAGGCTGATACGCCCAGGCGCGGGTACCCGGCCAGCGTGATCAGCAGCGCCAAAAGGCCAAAAATCGGGGCGCACGCGCGGGCCGCTTTTTCCGGCCAGGTGTTTTTTGCTTCCACTCTTGTCCGGCGGCTGAAAAAAACGCGCCGGATGGAAAAGACAAGCATAATCGCCGCCCAGCACAGCCGGAGCAGCGGGGCGGGCGCGTCGGCAAAGACCAGCAGCAGCCCGGCGGCCGCTGTTGGGTATAAATGTTTTAAGGCTGAAGCGCCCTTTGCCGTTGCCTGTTCCGGGGTAATCCCGCTTTGGGCCTGTTCCGGCGGCGTGGCCGCGCGGCTTGGCCGGCCGTCATCAGGAGCGGGGCAGGGCGTTTCAAAGTCGCGCCGCGTGGGGGTATGCAGCCCCAGGCCCAGCTCCGCCGCGCCGTAAATGAGCAGCAGCGTCCCCGGCAGGTCAAAGATCATGTAGCCGCTGTCTTCACCGGACGAAGCCGCCAGCAAGGCCAGGCCGGGTATAATCAGGCAGCAGGCTGGTAGGGGTACGCGGGGGGTGCCCCCGCGCGTCCGGCCCATGCGGCTTAGGCCCCAGAACAAGGCCGGAATGAGGGCGAGCAGGGCCAGCCCGCCCCTGACCCCGCATCTTACCCATTCTTCATCCTGTTGCGGGTAAGCGAAGAGCAGGCGCAGACGCAGGGAGTTCAGCCAGCCTCTCGCCAGGGGCGCGATCCGTGCCGGGCCGGGCAGCTCCTCCGTCCGTTCAGTGTAATAACGCGTCCATGACTCGCGCAGTCCGGTTTTTTCCGCCTCCATGGCCTTGCGTATGGATTCCTCATGCTCCCGCGCCGGTGCCTCAATTTCGCGCAGACGCGCCGCCAGCGCGTCAGCCCTGTGCCCGGCCTGCTCCAATACGCGGCTGAAGGCGGCCAGATGCCGGTCTTCAGCCCCTTCCAGGTTCAAGGACGCCGCCTTTTCCAAAGAAAGTTCGCGCAGTCTTTCCCGGTGCCAATCCAGGGCCTCCTGCGCGGAGCGCAGCCCGGCGTCAAGCTCGCGCACAGGCTCCTGTACCTCGTGCGTAAAGCCCCCCAGCAAAAGACGCATCTGCCGGATCAAAATGGGCATGTCCGCGGGGCGCTCGCGCCCGCTCTCCAAAAGCGGCGCAAGTCTGGCAAAGCGCCTCTGGGATTCACGCAGCTCCCGCATGACCACCCCGGCGGTGTCTTCCACCTCAACAGCCAGCTCGTCCATTGCCTTAATCAGCTTTGCCAGCTCCCGCGTCTGTGCGGCCAGGGTTTTTTCCATATTAACCCCGAAAACGCCATGTTCAACGGCGGCGGCCCGGCCCGGCCCCGCAAAGGCCGCCGTCAATAACAGGGCAAATATGCCTATACAGCGCCAAACACGGGCAAAGACAAATACAGACATATGGACTCCTGGTATATTTTGGGGTTCGCCCCAATATGCATCCCCTTGTCTTACCTCTCCAAGATTATCTCTTGGTATCTTTCCGGTCAACGGGTGTACTTGGGTGCCAGAGCCAGGGTTCAGGCCGGTAGAGGTTACGGGCGGCGACGCATGCGGCCATGTCCCAGGTTTGCGTTCCCAGCAGGCGCAGTGCGGCCAGGGTGAGGAGTATGATGCGTTTGTGCGGTGTCAGGTGTGGGGCGCGCAGGGTGAGGCTGCGGCGCAGGTTTATGAAGCAGTGCGCGGCGCGGGGTATGAAGGCGAGCATTATGGTCAGGGCCAGGCCGCAGTGCCAGGCGGGTTTGATAAAGCGTATGTGCCAGGTCAGGGCGCGGCCCAGGTTTAGGGGGCTGGTGTGCAGGGTTACGCAGCGGGCGAGGTTCAGGCCCATGTATAGGCGGGCGGCCATATCCAGGGCGGCGCGGGCGGCTTCCCTCATATCGCCGTACGGCACATGCGGGTGGAATATGAACAGGCAGATGGACCAGAAGAGGGCAAAGGCGAGGGTGTGGCGCTGTGATGGGGCAAAGCCGGGGGTGTGGCGGCGCGGGGTTGGGGTTGGCGTGGGGAGCAGCGGCAGGAGCGGCCAGGGCCAGGGGGCGAGCCATATGCACAGTCCGCCTGCGAAGCCCATGAAGGTGAGCAGTCGGGCGTCCGGGTTTTGGGGGTCGCGCTGGGGGCATTGCGG
>JAITGZ010000209.1 GCA_031280335.1 Deltaproteobacteria bacterium
GCCTGAACCTGATCAAACGCATTCCCGGTAAATTGAGCATGAAAGCTAAACGCTTTCAAGCTGCCCTGAGTATAGAATTTCTCCTGCTGGCTCTCAAAATTTAGATGCGTCAGCCCTGCCGGATGAGGTTTGCCGCCTTGCCGTTATGCCCTAAATGCCCTATTCTCCGCCTGCGGCCAGAACCTTATAATAGACCGGGGCTTCCGTGAGGATGCCACTGGATTTAAGCCCGGCCAGGGCGGCTTCCACCGCTCTGGCTGTGGTTTGGTGGGTCATGATCACCAACGGCACCACGCCGCCGCCGCGCTGGCTTTTTTGGATGACCTGGGCCACGGATATCTGCTGCTCCGCCATGGCTGCGGCCACAACCTTGAGTACGCCCGCCCGGTCCGGCACGGTGAGGCGAAAGTAGTAGCCGGAGGCGCTTTCCAGGGGGGGCATTATTTCAAGGTCAGCCCGGCCGGATCCGGCGTAGCCGGTATTATGGGGGCCGGTGCCCAGGGCTATGCGCAAAAGGTCGGCGGCCACCGCGCTGCCTGTGGGCGGGCCGCCCGCCCCCAGGCCGTGCAAAAAGACCGCGCCCACGGCGTTGCCTTCCACGCGCAGGGCGTTGTAAGCCTGCCCCACCTGGGAGAGTGGATTACTTTCAGGCACCAGGGAGGGGAAAACCCAGGCGTCCAATCTGGTCCGGCCGCTTTGCCGGTCTTCCGTAAGGGCGGCCTGTCCCAAAAGTTTGATGTTGCAGCCGAACTCTCCGGCAAAACGGATATCCTCCGGCGTAACCCTGGTAATGCCTGTTACCGGCATGTGTTTGAACGGATAATTTATCCCCCAGGCCAGGCGGATGAGCAGGGCGAGCTTGTGCGCGCTGTCCCACCCCTCTATATCCAGCGAGGGGTCGGCCTCGGCCAGACCAAGGGATTGCGCCCGCTTCAGGGCCGCTTCAAAAGAAAGCCCCTCGCCGCTCATGGAGGAGAGAATATAGTTACAGGTGCCGTTCAGTATGCCGGCCAGGGCCAGAATTTTGTTGGCAGCCAGACCCTCGCGCAGTACCTGGATCACAGGCACCCCGCCGCACACGCTGGCCTCATAACCCAGGTGCAGGCCGTGCTGTCCGGCCAGACGGAAAATTTCCTCACCCTCTTCCGCCAGAAGGGCCTTGTTGGCGGTAACCACATGCTTGCCCGCCTCCAAGGCCGCACGGATGAGCCGGCGGGGCATCTCCAGCCCGCCCATGAGTTCCACCACCACATCCACCCGCGCATCCTGAACCAGTTCGGATACGTCCGCGCACAGGCGCGCCCCGGACGGCAAGGGTCTGGTTCTGGCCTTGGCCTGATCCCGCACCAAGACGGAGTGGATGCGTATCTCCCGCCCGGCCCGCGCCGTCAGTTTCTCCCGATTTTGTTCCAGGATATCCGCCAGACCCATGCCCACCGTGCCGAAACCGGCCAGGGCCAGACGCAGGGGAGGGCGCTCACTCCGCATTGCCGCCCCCGAACAGGGCCTTTTTGATCCCCCTGATGGCCTGTTTGGTGCGATGCTGATTTTCAATCAGGGCGAAACGCACGAATTCATCCCCATAGGACCCGAAGCCCAGCCCCGGAGAAACAGCCACATGCCCTTCGCGCAACAAGAGTTTGGAAAACTCCACCGAACCCATTTTACGGAAGGGCTCCGGGATGCGCGCCCAAACGAACATGGTGGCTTTGGGCGGGGGCACTTCCCAGCCGATGCGGTTCAGGCCGTCAATCAACCAGTCGCGGCGGTGGCGGTAAATTTCGCGTATTTCGGCCACGCAATCCTGGGGGCCGTTCAGGGCCACGGCCGCAGCGATCTGGATGGGCTGGAACATGCCGTAATCCAGGTAGCTTTTGATCCTGGTCAGGGCATGCACCATCTCGCGGTTGCCCACGCAAAAACCCACCCGCCAGCCGGCCATGGAGTAACTTTTGGACATGGAAAAAAACTCCACCCCCACATCCTTGGCCCCCACAGCCTGCAAAAAGCTTGGCGGCTCGCCTTCAAAGCCCAGATCCGCATAGGCCAGATCATGAATAACCCAGATTTTGTGCTCTTTGGCAAAGTCCACCACCTTCTGGAAAAACTCCAGGCCGGCCACCTGGGTGGTGGGATTGTGCGGAAAACTAATCACCAGCAGCTTGGGCTGCGGCCAGGTCTGACGGGTGGCCTGGAGCAGATCCTCAAAAAAATCCCGGTCATGGGCTATGGGTATGCGCCGCACGTCCGCCCCGGCGATGATGGGGGCGTAAGTGTGGATGGGGTAGGTGGGATCGGGCGCAAACACCACATCCCCCGGTGAAAGCATGGCCATGGAAAGATGGGCCAGACCCTCCTTGACGCCAATGGTGGCCACGACCTCTGTGGACGGATCAACGGATACACCGTAGCGGCGCGAATAAAAATCGCTTATGGCCTTGCGCAGGCCGGGGATGCCGGCGGAAGCCGAATAGCGATGATTAGCCGGTTTTTGCGCCGCTTCCAGCAGCTTCTCCACAATATGCGGCGGCGTGGCCAGATCCGGGTTGCCCATGCCGAAATCGACAATATCAATGTTTTGCCGCCGAAGCTGCATTTTAAGTTCGCCCACCACAGAAAAAACATAAGGCGGCAAGCGTAACATGCGTGGAAATTCATTCATCCGCTAATTCCTTTAATGTGGATTAACTTTAACTTGTTTTTTTCTCCCCAAATCTCACCCCTCTGAACCTGACCGATGACTTGCTTTTTTTAATCCCCCGCGCTTTACGCGCCGCCGCGCGGCGTGGCTGCGCCGGGGCTGCCGGGACAGGGGCGGCCCGTTCAGTCATCCGTGAATTCCAAAGACAGCTTCAGACCGTGTCTGGCGGCCAAAAGCGAAAAAAAGGCGTGCAGGTTGTTTTTGGCCGCCTCCAGGTTTTTGGCCCGGTATTTTTCTTCCAGGCGGTCGATCTCCCGATTGAATTCCTCATCTATATCCCTGATCACCGGGCGCACCCTGCCGTCGCGCTCTTCGTTCACAGTGAGTCTATAATCGCCGTAGTTGGTCATTGTGCGCAGGCTTCCCCTGTTTACAGAGATTCTCCCCCTCGCATTACGCGCCCTGACCCGCAAAACGCCTTGCCCGCCCGTCATTTCCACGCTGATGGCCTTTTCCGGCAGTTCAAAACCGTAAATCAGCGAGACTTTGTCCGTGCGCATATAAATATCGTCAGAAAGTATCCAATGGGGTGTCGCGTAAATTTTGGTCAGCAGCACGTCCATGGTCAGACCGGCAACGCGCGTGGAGTGCGTGACGGCCAGACCGCGTATCTCCTCCTCCAGCCTTTGGGAGCTTTGCTCGCCGTTGCGGCAGCCGGCCAGGAGCGCAAGGACGGCCAGCGCGATGGCGGCCAAGAGCTGGAAACGGGAGGGGATTTTCATCGGCAAAATGCCTCCGCCACGCCCGCCAGGGCCTCTCTGCCCCTGGCCTGTATCTCCGCATACAGGCCGTGCGTCTCCAGTACCTCTGTCAGGCGCGCTTCCAGAAGGGGCCGATCCTGATCCCACAGGGCGCAAGCCCCGTCATCGCGGCCGAAAGACTGCATCTCCACGCCGTTTATATCCAGAATGGCCGGAGGGGGCAATGCCCCCCCGCAGATGCCGCCGGGTTCCTTGCCCAGGGCTATAAGACGCTCCAGCCCGTCATAACCGAAGGCCACTTCAAAGGTACGTTTACAGCCGCCCATGATTTTTTCGGTCGGTTTGGGGACAAAGGGGAGCATGTCCCTGAGAAGATCGCGCTTTCTCAAGCCCATATTCTCGGTCAGCACAGGCACCAGGGTAAAGGAGGTATAAAGACGATCCAGACCGCGCACGCCCAGGACGTCCGCCCCGGAAGAAAGGCGCGTTTCCCGAAGCGCGCTGAAGTTGAAGGGCCGCCAGCGGCTGAACAAAACAACGGCCGCCGCCAGGATCAAGGCCAGGGCGGCAAGTCTAAGGGCCAGACGTAGCATAAGGCACAAAATCTAGCACAGGGCACAGACCAAAGGCAATGGAAAAAGCGCGGTAAAAAAGCGCGGGCTTTTGGGGGCGAACTTAAGGAAACGCTGATTTATTCTCTTGATGGTGCCTTGCCGTTGTGCAGAGGGATGGCAGAGGTAAAGCAACGCCTGGGCAAACATGCTCCTTTCTTATTCCCCCGGCGGGGTTCGGGGGGGCTGCCGCGTTCCGGCGATTATAGTACAGCGGCCTTGTAAATCACCACCGGGATGCTCGGCACATTTTCGTGTATTCCCTTGGTGCGCGTGGGCGTGGCCTTGATCTTGTCCACCACCTCCATGCCCTGGATCACCTTGCCGAAGACGCAATAACCCCATCCCTTGGCGGTTTTGCCGCTATGGTCCAGAAAGGCGTTGTCGCTGACATTGATAAAAAACTGGCTGGTGGCGGAGTGCGGGTCGCCGGTTCTGGCCATGGCCACAGTATAAAGACTGTTTTTAAGGCCGTTATCGGCCTCATTGACAATGGGCGGTCTGGCGGCGCGTTGTTTCATGCTCGTGTCAAAGCCGCCGCCCTGGATCATGAAGCCGTCGATCACCCGGTGAAAGATGGTTCCATTGTACGCCCCGTCCCGCACATATTGCAAAAAGTTGGTACAGGTCTTGGGGGCTTTTTCCATATTCAGTTCAATAACCATGTCCCCCAGGCTGGTTTCCAGCCTGACCAGGGGCGCGGGGGACGCGGCCAAGGCCGATGAGGCTGAAAAGGCAAACAACAGAAGATATAGCCAGGACGTCCTGAGATAAAATTTATACATATTAATTCCTTTTATGGTCGTGTTT
>JAITGZ010000086.1 GCA_031280335.1 Deltaproteobacteria bacterium
TTGAGATGTCCTGCTCGGCGCTTTACGGCGAAATTTTCTTTCGTTTACGTCTCACAGGTGGGCGGCGGGGCTTCGCCTTATCCGCCGCTGAGCAATTTCAAAGCAAAATTGCTCTAAAATGTATAATCTTAAAGTTGAACAAATTCGGTTTTTTCCAGGCCGAGGGAGGGGCGCGTCCTGATGCGTTTTTCCAGTTCCGGATCATGGCTGCAAAGTACAAAAGATGCGTCTTTGACTCTGCTTTTTTGTTTGGCGATGCTGTGCCATGTGGCGACAATATCGCAAAAAAAACTGGGTGGGCTTATGTCATAGCCCAGTTCCGGCACAGGGGTCATATTTTCAGGGACGAGTATGGAGTCGCCGGCGCACAGGTATGCGCCGGCGGCGGTTTCCACCACAACGGAGATATGCCCCGGCGAATGTCCTGGTGTTTCAAGCAGACTGATGCCTGGCATGAGTTCAAGCTCGCCATGTATAGGAATTATGTCTATGCCTTCAAAATGCGGTTTCAGGCCCAAGCTGGGGTGTTCATAGGCCTTGTGTAACAGCGGGATGGGATCACGTGCGAAAGCACATTCTTTTTCATGGGCGTAAATGGCGGCCCGGGTGAATTTATCCAGATAAAAGGAGTGATCCCAGTGCAGGTGGGTGAGAATGATCAGGTCTATATCCTCCGGGAGCAGGCCGATTTTTTTTAGCTGTTCATGCACGGCCATGCCTTCGGGTTGGTGGGCTGAGGCAAAATGATGCCTGCGAGCGTGTTCCGTAGGGGCCATGCCGGTATCCACCAGAGCCAATACCCCTTTGCCTTGTATCAGAAAGGCGAATACCGGCACTTCCATTCTCGGCCGCATCAAGGTTTTACGGTATTTCAGAACGGACTGGTGAAATAAAAACTGCCCCGCGCTGGTGAGCAGATAGCCAGTGTTGATGGGGCGTATGGATAAGTTTGGCATTGTTTTTTCCTGAATTAAACCGGTATGTATGCCGGAAAGGCCCGTTCAAACTAAGCCGGATCGTCCTGAAAATAAACAAAAAGTTTCAATTTGCCGTCTGTGTCGGAGTTGTCCCCGCCGTCTGTCATGCGCTTACCGGATTTCTTGTGTTTTTCGGCGGCCGATGATAACAGACCTTGTTTCCCTTTTTATATGGGGCGAGAGTGGCGGAACCGGCAGACGCACTGGATTTAGGATCCAGCGCCATAGCGCGTGGGAGTTCAAGTCTCCCCTCTCGCACCAATATACGGGTGTCAATTCATGTCGCAAGGAGTTTCAGATGGAGTACAAGGTTGAAGAACCCGGTCAATTGAAAAGAAAAATTATTGTAACCGTGCCGGCGGAGGAAGTGGATACGGTCCTGAACGAGATGGCGGCCAAATACCGCCTGCAGGTGTCCGTTCCGGGTTTTCGCAAGGGCAAGGTCCCCTTGAACATAGTGGAAAAGCAGTTTGGCCGGGAGATTGTGCCGGAGGCCACCAAGCATTTACTGGAAACCCAGGCTCATTCCATTATAGACGAACTTAAACTGGAGCCGGCCTCCAATGTCTCTTATGACGCGGGGCAGCTTGGCCGAGGTAGGGAGTTCGGCTATTCCTTCAGTTTTGAATATCTGCCTGAATTTACTTTGCCGGAGTATGAAGGTTTTCCGCTGGAGCAGGAGGAAGCTGTGGCGGAAGAACACGAGGTGGATGAGGCCATAGAGCGCATACGTTCTGACCTGGCTCTGCTTAAAAAGCCGGAGGAAAAGCGCCTGCCTAAAGACGGCGACATGGTTTATGTGGATCTGGCCTGTTTTGACATGGAGGGCGCGGATATTCCTGAACTGACGGAAAAAAAAGTCGGCCTGCGCCTTGGCCGGGATACGGGCTTGCCGGATCTGGAAAATATTATCAAGACTCTGCATGAAAATGAGGAAGGCGAGGGCGAAGTCACTTTTCCTGAATCTTTTGCCGCAGCCAAGGTCGCCGGGAGCAAGGCGCGGGTCAAAGTGAAGTTGCACGGGCTTTTTGAGCTGGCACTGCCGGCGGTGGATGATGAACTGGCCAAAAAAGTCGGCAAATTTGAAAGTATGGCGGATTTGCGTGCGGCCGTGTTTGCGGGAATTTTAGAAAGACGGGAGCAGATTGCCCAGGGCATGGCGCAAAAACGCCTTCTGGATGAATTGCTGAAGTTGACGGATTTTCCGTTGCCCGAAGGCATGGTGGAACAACAGGTCGCCAAAGAAGCCTTGGCGTTTTTACGTGAGGAAATGGGCAAGCAGGGCGGCAAAGCGCCGGAAAACATAGCGGAGGCATTTGCCAAAGCCAAGGCGGATGCCCGCGTGGCGGCGGAACATTTGGTGCGTGCTAATATTTTTCTGCATCGAGCGTCCAAGGCGGAAAATATTGAGGTGTCGGGAGAAGACATCATGCTGCGGCTGCAAGTCATTGCCGCTGAAAGCGGCCGTTCGCCGGAGGAAGTGCGCAGGGAATATATAAAAAATAATCTGCTGGCCGGCGTCCATGATCGGATTATGGCCGATAAGGCTATGCAGGCCATTTATGCCAAGGCCAAAGTAACTTATATTAAATCGGGGATAGAGGCCGGGGCCGGAATAAAGGCTGAAGAAGCGAAAAAAGCTGAAGAAGCGTAACGACAGCCCTCGCATCCTGCCTATTATTATTTCAGGAGTTTATACATGACTATTCCAATGGTTATTGAGAGTACGGGCCGTACGGAACGGGCTTACGATATTTTTTCACGCTTGCTTAAAGACCGCATTATCCTGCTGGGGAGCGAAGTGGATGATCACATAGCCTCGCTTGTTTGCGCCCAGCTTTTGTTTCTGGAGTCGGAAGATCCGGAAAAAGAGATATATATGTACATAAATTCCCCTGGGGGAGTGGTCAGTGCCGGCTTGGCCATTTATGACACCATGCAGTATGTGAGCTGCCCCCTGGCCACCCTATGCCTTGGGCAGGCGGCGAGCATGGGGGCGCTGTTGCTCACGGCGGGAAGAAAAGGCATGCGCTATGCCCTGCCCAACAGCCGCATCATGATCCATCAACCCTCCGGCGGTTTTCGCGGCCAGGCCACTGATATTGACATCCAGGCCAGGGAGGTGCTGCGCCTGAAGGCTGTCTTAAATAATATACTGGCCGAACATACCGGCCAGACGTTGGAGACCATAGTCAGCCACACGGAACGGGATAATTTTATGAGCGCTGAAGAAGCGGTCGCTTTCGGCCTGATCGATCGCGTATTGAAATCGCGTGATGATCTGCCCCAGGCCGGAAACGGCAAGGGAGCCTGAATATGAACGGTTTTTCTGAAAAACGCGCTGTGTGTACCTTTTGTCTTAAGACGGAAGAGCAGGCGCAGCACATGATCGTTAAACCCGACACCGGGGCGGCTATTTGTGAAAACTGTCTCAGAATCTGCAATAAAACCATGTTGAAGCAGATCAAGTCCGAGGTGGTCAGCGAGAACCGGCTGCCCTTTCCTGCGGAGATAAAGGCCAGATTGGATGAATACGTGATCGGCCAGGAACAGGCCAAGAGGATTTTATCCGTTTCAGTGTATAATCATTATAAACGTGTTTTTTTTAATGATTATTTTGACGATGGCGTAGAGGTGGAAAAAAGCTATATCCTCATTGTCGGCCCTTCGGGCAGCGGCTAGACCATGCTGGCTAAAACCCTGGCCCGTATCTTGAAGGTACCTTTCGCCATTGCCGATGCCACCACCCTCACCGAAGCAGGTTATGTGGGCGAAGATGTGGAAAACATCCTGGTAAAACTTTTGCAGAATGCCGAAGACCTGGATTCCGCCAGCAAGGGCATTATCTATGTGGATGAGATAGACAAAATTTCACGCAAGGGGGATAGCCCTTCCATCACCAGGGACGTGTCCGGCGAAGGGGTGCAGCAGGCCCTGCTGAAGATTATTGAAGGAACTGAGGCCAATCTTCCTCCCAAGGGTGGCCGTAAGCATCCGCAGCAGGAATATATACGCATGGATACGTCCAATATTCTGTTTATTCTGGGCGGAGCTTTCGTCGGTCTGGACAAGATTGTGGAGCAGCGCTTGCGTGGTCGTTCGGTAATGGGTTTCGGGGCTAAAATAGAAAGCGCCGATAAAAGCGCGGACCCGCTAAGTCAGGTGCATCCGGACGATCTGGTTAAATTCGGTCTGATTCCGGAATTTGTTGGGCGGGTTCCGGTCATCACCAAGGTGGATGACTTGTCTGAAGATGACTTGATCCGTGTGTTGACCGAGCCGCGCAACGCTCTGATCAAGCAGTTTCAGGCCCTGTTCAAGCTTGACCGCGTAAAGTTGACCTTTACCCAGGATGCCTGCCGAGCCATTGCCGCCCAGGCCATAGAGCGTAAAATCGGAGCCAGGGGCTTGCGCAATGTGCTGGAAAGCGTCATGCTGGATATAATGTTTTCTTTGCCTGAGTATAAAAATGTTCAAGAATGCATCATCAACGCTGAAGTAATTGAAAACGGCAGACCGCCATTGATGCTGCCCGGGCTTGAGGATGAAAGCGCGGCCAGCGCCTGAGGCGGTTTTGGGGAGAGGTTATGTCTGAACCTAAGGCCGTCCTTCCGGGTGAATCACAAATCGAACTGCCGCTTATGCCCTTGCGCGAGGTGGTGGTCTTTCCCCATTCCATCATGCCGCTTTCCGTAGGCCGTGGAGCGTCCATACGTGCCATTGAAGAATCTTCAAATTCTTTTAACAAGCGCATTCTGCTGGTGGCTCAGCGCAGGCCGGATCAAGAAAATCCCGGCTTAAGCGATTTGTATTCCCTGGGATGTATCGCCAAAATTTTACAGATTTTGCGTCTGCCTGACGGCACCAGCAGGGTGCTTTTTGAAGGTTTACAGCGGGCGAGACTCGTACGCCTTGAACGGACTGTTTCCATAAAGGCCCTTCCCGGGGTCGCGGCGGACCATTATTATATCGTTCTGACCGCTCCCGTTGAAGAGCAGGAAAGAAAATCCATTGAGGCATCCGCTGCCATTCAGGCCACTTTGGAGGCCATGGAGGAATACGCCAAACTGAACAAAAAGATCCCGGCGGAAACCCTGCACACCCTGGCGGGCATAAAAGTTCCTGGGCGTATGGCGGATATGGCGGCGGCCTGTCTTAAGGCGGATTATAAACAAAAGCAGGAAGCGCTGGAGATACTGGATCCGCAGGAAAGGCTGCTGCGGGTGTACGAGCTTATTCAAAATGAGATCACAGTGGCCGACATGGAGCGCGTCATCAAAGACCGGGTTAAGGGTCAGATGGAGCACAACCAGCGAGAATATTATCTGAATGAGCAGATCAAGGC
>JAITGZ010000099.1 GCA_031280335.1 Deltaproteobacteria bacterium
GCCTGGCCGATGGAAAAACCTGGGGTCAGGTTGAAGGATATGGTTACGGAGTTCATCTGCCCGGTATGGTTCACCGTAAGCGGACCCACGCCGGGGCTGTTTTTCACCACCGTGCGCAAGGGGACAAGGCG
This sequence comes from Deltaproteobacteria bacterium, assembly GCA_031280335.1. Taxonomy (GTDB): domain Bacteria; phylum Desulfobacterota; class Desulfovibrionia; order Desulfovibrionales; family Desulfovibrionaceae; genus WRHT01. The sequence continues at coordinate 132 of JAITGZ010000099.1, forward strand.
GCCGTTGCTGGAGCGCACATGCAGATAGTTCAGGGCGTTTATATCGCCCCTGAATTCCGGCTTAAGTTCCAGAATAACCGGGTAATCATTGGTGGGGGCCAAAATGGTGCTTACAGTGCGGGTTCCGTAGGCGTAGGCCAGGGCCTCCTCCACCTGGGAGGGGGTAAGACCCAAAGCTGCGCAACGCGCCCGATCTATCTCCACCCGCAGCTCGGGGTTTTTCATCTGTAGATCGGAGTTCACGTCAATGAGTCCGGGCAGGTCGGCCATCTTGCGCATGAAGGCGTCGGAGTTCAGGTACAGGGTCTGGGTGTCCGGGCTCTGCAGGGTGAGCTGATACAGGGCGCGGGTGGATGCCCCCAGACGCAGCGGCGGGGGCTGGCTGACAAAGGAGCGTACGCCGGGTATGGCCGCAAGCTTCAGGCGCAGCCGCAGGATGATCTCTTCAATGCTCTCGTTGCGTTCCGCCTTATTCCGCATGCGCAGCTGCAGGGAAAAGATGTTCATGGATGCCTGCGGCCCGCCCGGCCCCACAGTTACAGTCTCGTGCAGCAGATCTTTTTCCTGCCGGACTATGGCCGAGACTTCTTCCGCATAGGCCCTGGCCTGTTCAAAGGAACTGCCCTGAAGGATTTCGCAGGATATGTTGATGGCACCCGTGTCTTCAAAGGGCAGAAATCCCTTGGGCGCATGGATGAACATGCCGGCGGTGAACAGAATGATCCCGAAGGAGCATAGCAGGGCCGATCTCTTATATCGCATGACCAGGCTCAGGGATCGTTCATAGATCAGAGCGGTCAGATCGAACAGGCGCTCCGCCGGGCCGGGCCGGGCGTGGGGCAGTTCCGCCGTTTGCCTTGGCCTGAGAAAGCGGGAGCAGAGCATGGGGGTCAGGGTCAGGGCCACCAGGCCGGAGACGGTAATGGCCGCAGCGATGCTGACCGCGAACTCGTAAAAAAGACGGCCCACCAGACCGCCCAGAAAAAGCACCGGAATAAACACCGCCACCAACGATACGGTCATGCTTAAAATGGTGAAGCCGATTTCCTTTGATCCTTCCAGAGCCGCCTCCAGAGGGCTGCGCCCCTGCTCCAGATGGCGGACGATGTTTTCCAGCATGACAATGGCGTCATCCACCACAAAACCCACGGAGAGGGTCAGGGCCATGAGCGAGATGTTGTTCAGGGAAAAATTGTTCAGATACATGACCCCACAGGCCCCGATGATGGAAAGGGGCACGGCCAGACTGGGGATGATGGTGGCCCTGGCGTCGCGTAAAAAAATAAAAATCACCAGGATGACCAGTATGATGGTCAGGAGCATGGTGAATTTTACGTCATGCACTGATTCGCGTATGCTCTCCGAGCGGTCGAAGAGGGAGGTCATGGAAATGGCCGGGGGTATCTGGGCGCGCAGTTCCGGCAGCAGGGCCTTGATGCGATCCACCACTTCCACCGTATTGGCCCCCGGTTGGCGCTGAATGGCCAGGAGCATGGAGGGCGTGCCGTTGTGCCAGTTGCGGCGGCGGTCATTTTCCACTCCGTCGCGCACCAGGGCGATCTCGCGCAAGCGCAGCGGCGCGCCGTTGCGCCAAGCCACAATGAGCGGGCGGAATTCTTCGGCGTTCATCAGTTTGCCGGAGCTTTGCAGGGTATATTCCCGGCGCTCGCCGCTGAGCAGGCCCACGGGCAGGTTGGTGTTGCTGCTGCTTATGGCCCTGGCCACCTCGTCAATGCCTATATCCACGGCGGCCATGGCCTCCGGGTCGGCCTCCACCCGCACGGCGTATTTTTGCGAGCCGTAAACGCTCACCTGGGCCACGCCTTGCAGCATGGACAGGCGCTGGGCCATGAAATTTTCAGCGTATTCGCTTACGTCGGAGGCGCGCATGGTCTCTGAAGCCAGGGAAATGTAAAAAACCGGGCTGTCCGCCGGGTTTACCTTATACATGCTGGGAGGGGTGGGCAGGTCTTTGGGTAAGGAGCGCTGGGCCGATCCCAGCGCGGTCTGCACGTCCTGGGCGGCGGCGTCAATGTTGCGGTTCAGGTTGAATTGCAGGGTAATGCGGGTAGAGCCGTGGCTGTTGACGGAGGTTATGGAATCCAGTCCGGCGATGGTGGAAAGGCGTTTTTCCAGGGGGGTGGCTATGGAAGCGGCCATGGTCTCGGCACCGGCCCCGGGCATGGAGGCGTTGACAACGATGGTGGGGTAATCAATGGTGGGCAGAGCGTCCACGGGCAGGCGCAGATAGGCCATGATCCCGGCCACCAGCACCCCGGCCATGAGCAGGGTGGTGGCAATGGGGCGATGGATGAACAGGGCGGATATGTTCACAGCGGGCCGCCGTCTTTGCCGGAACCTTCGCCTCCGGCCCGGGCGGGGTCGGTTTCCTCGCCTGCGGCGGGGGCGATTATCTCCACCAGGCTTCCGGGCATGAGGTTAAGCTGCCCGTCAATGACCACGGACTCACCCAGGGCCAGACCCTGCTCAACCATGCCGCGCCCATCACTTAAATCCATTATTTTGATGTCGCGAGGCGACACGCGCCCGTCTTCGCCCAACACATAGGCATAACGTCCTGAAAGTCCCTCCAGTACTGCGCCGGCAGGTATGACCAGGGCATCGCTCACCGATTCCATGACAATGCTCACCCGGACGAACTGGCCCGGCCACAGGCGCTCTTCGCTGTTGGCAAAGCGGGCGCGCATGGAAATGGTACCGGTGTTTTTGTCCACTTCATTGTCAATGAGGGTAAGCAGGCCGCTCACCGGCTCGCCCGTATCCCCTTCCGGCAGTACCAGCGTTTCCACCCGGTCCGTGCGCAGGCGGCGGTTCAGTTCGGGCAAAAAGCGCTCCGGAACGGCAAAGCGTACCTCCGCCGGGCTGACCGTGTTAATCACCAGCAAGGTGGAATCATTGGCCTTGACGTTGTTGCCCGGGTGTACCAGCACTTCTCCCGCCCGGCCGGATATGGGGGCCTTGATGGTGGCGTGGCCGAGCTGCAATTGGGCGTTTTCACGCGCGGCCGTGTTCTGGGCGATGTTGGCCTGCAGGGTTTCCACCTCGGTAAGGCTTTGCTCATATTGCTGCTGGCTGAGAAAGTTTTGCGAAGCCAGTTGTTTGTAACGGTTAAGATCCTGCTGGGCGCGGCGCAGCTGGGCGCGGTTGCTGCTCAAGGCGGCTTCGGCCTGGAGCAGGGCGTTCTGGAACGGACGCCTGTCCAGGATAAATAGCGTGTCTCCGGCATGTACATAGCTGCCCGGACGCACATGGGCCTCCATAAGCTGCCCGCCCACCTGGGCGGTGATATGCACGGTGGCCGAAGGCTCCACATGCCCCACCACGCTGAGGGTGCGCCGTACCTCCTCTGTCTTAACTTTAGCCACGCGCACGGGCACGGCCTTGGATCTTCCGGCCCTGGAAGAAGCGCCATCGTCCGAGCAGGCCGCGCAGAACAGCCCCAGGGTAATGAACAGACAAAGCAGGGTGCGGCGCATGTATAGGCTCCTGTTGAATCTTGGCGGCAGAGGCTGAAATATATGTCCAAGCGCATCATAGCGCAATAGTTATGTTTGTTGGGCGTCCATGTGGTTTGACAAGCTTTTTTTATGAGAGTATGGCATCAAGGTGTAATGGCGGGGGTATAGAAGTTTTCTAAAAATTTCGGAGCAATTATGTCAAATATATCCAAAAGAATGAATTTATTTATTATTTTATGCGGACTGCTTGTCTTGCCATTCCAGGCATCCAGGGCGGCGGATTTTTCCGAGGGCACGGCCAGCGCGAACGCCTATTTTTCCAACAAAGCGCTTTACACCAATTTGGATTTTATGATGCCCTTGTTCGAATCGCCCAACAATGCCGCTTTTTTCATCAACCCCGGCGGCGGCTTCAACCTGCGGCTCAAGGATAACAGCCGGCATACGGAGCGGCTTTACTTCGGCATAGGGCAGCGCCTGTTTCTGCCTGGCAGCCAGTTCAGCGGCGGCCCGGCCGGGGCGCTGCTGGGCAAGGGGCTTATCTTTGGCTTCAATTGGTTCATTGACTGGCAATATTCCATGTACAACCATTTTATGGCGGATACCGGCGGCGGACTGGAAGTTCTCTCGGACTTGGTGGATCTGCGCTTGAACACTTATTTTAAATTAACCGACGCCAAAAAGCTGGATCACGGACCCAGCCCCGGCGGGCTTTACGGTACAGCCCTGTATGCCGACAGCGGCGGCATTTATGAAACCCTGCTCAACGGAGTGGACGGTGAAGTGGGTTTTCGTCTGCCCATTGTGGATCAGATTGGTGAAATACGCGTCTTCGGCGGCGGTTTCTACCATGACGCCAGGGAGGTGCGCAGAGTCAGAGGCTTTAAGGGACGTATTCAATGGAACCCTTTGCCTTCCATTCATATAGGCGCGGCCCTGTTCAGCAGCCGCCACCTGAACGGCGAAAAATGGCAGTTACAGTTCGGTTTCAAACTTCCCTTCAGCGCCAATGCGTTTTTGGCCGGGGGGAGTCCCTTCAGCGTGGACAATACCCCCAAAACCGGCAATCTGTGGAAAGATCGCTTCACCACCCCCATACCCAGATATGGCATGTAGGGCGCGGCAAAGCGCGGTTTCAGGTTTTTCAGCAGCTTGAACGGTTAATGAACATTAATTTACGTTATACGTCTGCCTATGCCGCCCAGAACACGCGCTGACGCCTTGGCTCTGGCTCAGGGGCTGGCGGTCAGTCTGGAGCAGGCGGCCCGCCTGATCATGGCCGGGGAGATATTTCTGCGGCCGTCAAATCCCGCCGCGCTTCCCGTCAGGGTGAACAAACCTGGGGAGAGTCTGCCTGTGGCGGCGGAGCTTTTGCGTCGCAGCGCCAGTCCTTATGTCAGCCGGGGGGCGTATAAGCTTTTGGGGGCGCTGGAGCATTTCGGCATTCAGGTTGAGGGTATGGTGGCTCTGGATGCCGGGGCTTCCACCGGCGGTTTTGTGGATTGTCTGCTGCAACGCGGCGCGGCGCGGGTATATGCGGCGGATGTGGGCCGGGGCTTGCTGCACGAAAGGCTTTGCCGCGACAGCCGGGTGATCCGCCTGGAGGGGGTGAATCTGCGTCTGGCCGGTCCAGGGTTTTTGCCTGAAGCTGTGGATATGATCACTGCGGATCTTTCTTTTATTTCCTTAAAGGCTGTTCTACCCGCGCTCAAGGGCTTTATGAAGCCGGGCGCGGGTATCATAGCCCTGATCAAGCCCCAGTTTGAAGTAAGGCCGGGCCAGACCGTGCGTGGGGTGGTGCGGGATGAGGACGCGCGCCTGAAGGCGGTGGATGAGGTAACCGCCTTTGCCCGCGATGCGATCGGGCTTATGCCGCAAGGGGTCATGCCCTCGCCGCTCAAAGGGGCCAGGGGCAACCAGGAGTATCTGGCTTGGTTTGTGCGGCCATGTTACTAGGGTTGGTGATTATGGACAGTGCGCTTGAACCCCTGCCGTATTCAGGCTGTTATTATCGGTAAAATTAGAGCAATTTCAAAGCGAAATTGCTCTAAAACCGCGCCCCCATGAAGAACAGGGCCAGGGACCAAAGCACGCCGTAAGTTATCTGCACCAGCAGGGGCGGCACCAGGCTGCGCCATATCTCCACAAACTGCACTTTGAAATAATCCAGGGTTACGGCCATGCATACATGCAGGGGGGTGGCGAGCTGTCCCACATTGCCTGAGACCATGGCCACCACCACCAGGGGCAGGGCCTGTTCCTGCAGCCCGGCCTCGTTCAGGATGCCGAGCAGGATGGGGAAAGATGCGCCCACGTAGCCGACCATGACCCCGGTGAGCATGCCGCAGAGCATGGGCAGCAGGATGAACAGGCTGTACATGAGCGCCCGGCTTTGGCTGATGCCGCTAAGCTGCGCCACAATGCCGCTGGAGACAATGACGTTTTTAAAAACATAGATGACAAAGACCAGCAGCACCAGTCCCAGAATATTTTTATTCAAGGCCACGGCTGCCAGGGGTTTGCTCATCCTGCCCCGTCCCTGGAATATGGCTACGGTCAGGGCGCAGGCCAGGGAGGCGATGAAGGCCGCTTGAGATGGCCAGGAGGGGGCGAACTTTCTAAAAATCAGACCGAAAACAGCGGCTCCGCCAATGGTGATGATTATGGGCAGGGCTTCATAACACACGGTTCGCAGCGCTCTGGCAGTGGATTTTTCCCCGTCTCCCGCGTGGGTTTGGCGGGGGGGGACATGCCCTTGCCCTACATCACGCAGATAAAAGAAGATGCCGGTGAACAGGGCTAACAGCACCAGGGGGGAGGTATAAAGCAGTATGGTCAGCAGAGGCAGGTTAAGCAGGGAACTGACCAGAATATAGCCGGGGTATAGGGGCCAGGCCAGTTCCCATATGTGTCTGAACCAGTAATTGATCAGGGTCTTGCGCTGGGGGCTGAGGTTCAGCCCGTGCGCGGCGGCGTCCAGCATGGGGCATGAAAAAAGCGCCCCGCCGGGCATGGGCATAAGTCCCACCAGGGCCGGAAAGATGATCAGGCGCAGGCGCGG
>JAITGZ010000122.1 GCA_031280335.1 Deltaproteobacteria bacterium
TACGGATCCGCGCGAAGTATTGAGTACGATGCTGTGCGTCTTTAGACGGGAGAGGCGTTCATAGTTCACCATATGAACGGTTTCGTCGGTCAAGGGCATATGGATGGAAAGGTGGTCTATGCGGCTGAAAAAATCGTCCAGGTCCGGCACGCGCTCTATCTCCAGCCCGGCAAAGAGCTCGGCGGGCAGATAGGGGTCAGGGCCCATGACCTTCATGCCGAAGGCCCGGGCCCTGGCGGCCGTCATCTGGCCTATGCGCCCGCAGCCCAGGATGCCCAGCACCTGATCTTTCAACAGATGGAGAGGGCGGGCCAGGTCCACGCCCCAGCGCCCGGCGCGCACCTGGGTGTTGAGGGCAAGCAGCTTGCGGTTGATGGCCAGGAACATGGCAAAGACATGATCCGCCACCTCGCCCTGCATGTAATCTGGCACATTGGCCGCCATGACACCGCGCTGAGCGCAGGCTTTCAGGTCAATGTTGTTGATGCCGACGGCCGAACGCACCACCAGCTTGCAACGGGGCATGCGGCGCAGCAGGTCTTCATCTATTGTGAGGTACTGGATAACCAGGGCGTCACAGTCGGGGATTTCTTTGTAAATACGTTCATAGTCAATGGTCGGGATGAAGACCGCCTCTGCGTCCATGCGCACGGCCACTTCCATTTCTATGGAACAGTCCTCCCAATAGGGCTGCACGTTAACGATTTTATATTTGCTCATGTTTTCTCTCCGGCGAAATGTTGTCAGCGGCCTTCGGCCTACAGGAATCTGGTCAAAAACAGGGAAAGTTGCGGAATGTAAGTCAGGAGCAGTAAGAGAAGAATCAGACCCGTGAGCATGGGCAGCACTTTGATGACTATATCCTTGAAGATGACGTCTTTGCGCAGCCCGTTGGCTACGAAAAGGTTGATGCCCAGGGGCGGCGTGAGCAAGCCTATGGCCAGATTGACCACCATGATCACGCCGAAATGTATGGGGTCTATCTTATATTGCAGGAGCATGGGCAGTATGATGGGCCCCAGCAGTATGATGGCCGCGTTAAGCTCCATGAGGCAGCCCACCAGGAGCAGGGCCACATTGAGCAGCATGAGTATAACCAGGCGCGAATCCGTAACTTGGGCCATATAGGCGGCCACGGCGTGGGGGGCGCGTTCGGCCGTGGTTACCCAGCCCATGGCCGTGGCGCAGCCTATAATGAGCAGTACCATGGCCGAGGGTACGGCGGCTTGGTGCAGACATTGGAAAATGAGTTTGAGGTTCAGCTCTTTATAGATGAAAACTCCTATGAACAGGGTGTAAAGGCAGGCCACGGCTGCTGATTCGGTGGGGGTGAAGATGCCGCTGTAAATGCCGCCCAGGATAATCACGGGCATCAGTACACACCAGGATGCCTCGCGTACGGCGGCCAGCCGTCCGGTACGGCGCAGGCCGGCGGCCTTATAGCCGTTGATGCGGCTGATGACGTAACAGATCAGGATGAGGATGAGGCCGGACAGAATGCCGGGGACAATGCCCGCAGCGAAGAGTTTGCCTATGGAGGCATTGGTGGAGACGCCGTAGGTGACAAAGGGAATGCTGGGGGGGATGAGTACGCCGATGATCCCGGCCGCAGCCATGAGGGCTACGGAAAAGGCCTTGTCGTAGCCTGCCTCGATCATGGCCGGTACCATGATCGAGCCTATGGCCAGTACCGTGGCCGGGGCGGATCCGGATATGGCCGCGAAAAACATGCAGGCGATGACGGCGATAATGCCCAGGCCGCCGTGGGCGTGGCCCACAAAGGCTCCGGCCAGATCGATGAGGCGCCGGGAGATGCCGCCCTTTTCCATGAGGCTCCCGGCCAGCATGAAGAGAGGTATGGCCAGCAGGGTAAAGGAATCCACCCCGGTGAACATGCGCTGGCTGACCAGAAAGAGCGGGGCCTTGCCGGCGGCATATATGGCCACGCTTGTAGCCAGGGCTATACTGTAGGCAATGGGCACATTGAAGACAATGAGCAGGAGCAGGCAGGGCAGGAGAATTTCAGTCATTGTGCTTCTCCCCGCCCATGCCTGAGGGCAGCAGGGCAGGCGTTTCTATGTCGCCTGTGGTCAGACGCAGGACGAAATGCAGGCACATCAGGGCCGAACCCAGAGGCACGGCCAGAAAAACCAGGCAGATGGGCAGGCGCAAGGCAGGGGTGATTTGGCCCGAGGCCATAAGGCGCAGAAAATAGCTGAAGCCTGTACAGGCTATGACGGCGCAAAGGACGCCGGAGATGGTGTAGGAGAGGATGGTCAGGGTCCGGTGGAATTTTGCCGGAACGAGGCGTACAAAGACATCCACCCCCACATGTGCGCCTTTGACCACGCCCAGGGCGGCCCCCAGAAAAATGCAATAGACGTTCAGGTAACGGGCCAGCTCATCAGAGACACCCATACCCCCGCGCCACACGAAGCGTTCAAATATGCCCCACAGGGCGGCCAGCATCACTCCGGCCATGAGCAGGGCGCAGACGGCCTTTTCCACTGCTATGAGCCTTTCGTGGAAACGAGACAGCAGTTTACGCATGAGTTCTCCTCCGGGCTGCGCCTGCCTGACCGTCGGCACCTCCGGCATCCGCTCCCGTCCGCGTGCGGACGGGACGAGGAGCGTGACACGGGGGGCGAGGCGTCAGAGCATTTCAACTTTGAGATTACACATTATTGGAGCTGTCGCCTCAAAACCCATCCGGGGGGAATGGTTCCCCCCGGCCCTCCTGACCGGTTAACTGAAACAGCCTTGTTTGCCCTCATTGTCGAGGCGTTAAAATAGTATCAACGCGACCTGGAGGGTGTGTTATGCTCGTCGTCCGCGTTCGCTCTCTTTTACCGGCGTCCGGCCTCAGCTTCGGTTACGGCCTGCAGGAAGGCATCCACGGTCTTGGGGTCCACCTGCTTTTTTACTATGGCTATAACGGCCGGCTGGGTCTTGGCGCGAAATTGGCTGAACTGTTCCTGGGTCAGGCTGTTTACCTTGAGCCCGGCCTGGGTCATGCGTTTTATGCCGGATTCGGTCTGTTCCCGGTTCATGCGGCGCTCTTCCCCGGCCATGAGGACCGCGCCTTCATCCACGATCTTTCTGTGTACGGGACTGAGGCTGTTATAGAAGGCGTCATTCATGATATAAAGGTAAGGGCCGAAGGTGTGGCGGTCGATGACCATGTGTTTTTGCACTTCATAGAAGCGAGCGGATTCAGTGAGGGAAGCCGCGTTTTCCTGCCCGTCGGCCACGCCTTGGGAGAGGGCCGTATAAATCTCGGAAAAAGGCAGGGGCGTGGGTATGGCACCAAGTTCACGCACCAGCTGCATATAGGCCGGGTTTTCCATGACCCGTATCTTCATGCCCTTCATGTCGTCTGGAGTCTGGACCAGCTTGTTGGTGGTGAAGTTGCGAAAGCCGTTTTCTCCATAGGCCAACAGGCGTATGCCCGTGGTTTTGAGCAATTTGTCCGCCAGGCTCTTGCCTATGGGGCCGTCCATGATCTCATAGGCCACTTCCTCGCTGGAAAAGAGAAAGGGCACGTCAAAGACCATAATATCCGGGAAAATGGCCGGGAAGGGACCGCCGCTCAGGGCGGCCATTTCAATGGACCCCATCTGTACACCTTCCAGTTGTTCGCGCTCCGCCCCCAATTGACTGGCGGGGAAGGTATCGACCTTAATGGCACCGCCGCTTTTTTCCTCCACATACTTTTTAAAAATAAGACAGCCGTCCTCCAGGCGGTCATTGGCGGCTGGCGATGAATGGGCCAGCTTGATCACCGTCGCCGCCATGCCTGCAGCGGACGGGGCAAGAATAATAACCGCGATCAAAACCAGGGTGCTGAACAATTTGCTTTTCATCTTCCGTTCTCCTCGTTGGGTGTTAAAAATCACCGCCTTTACATGTGCGCCGGAAGCAGCCGTTGGAGGGCCTGACGCCGGTCTCAAGAACCGTCGGCCAGCCGCCGGTACATGTCCCGGCGCTCTCTGGCGCTCTCCTCAGCGTGGCGCAGCAGGGCCTCTGCCTTGTCCGGAAACTGGACCAGCAGGGCGGAGTAGCGTGTCTCCTTAAGCAGATGTTCGCGAAAATTGCCGCTTGGCGTCTTGGAGTCCAGAGTGAAGGGGTTTTCGCCGTTTTTTTTCAGCAGCGGGTTATAGCGATACAGGGACCAGTAGCCGGAGGCCACGGCTGCCCTGGCCTGATCCGGCCCGTGGGACAAACCGCCTTTGATACCGTGATTGATGCAGGGCGAGTAAGCGATGATCAGCGAAGGACCGGGATAGGCCTCGGCTTCCAGAATGGCCTTTAGCGTTTGGGCCTTGTCTGCGCCCATGGATATCTGGGCTACATAGACCGTACCGTAAGCAATGGCCATAAGCCCTAGGTCCTTTTTGGGGGTGGGCTTGCCGCCGGCGGAAAACTGGGCTATGGCCCCGGCCGGGGTGGCCTTGGATGATTGCCCGCCGGTATTGGAATAAACCTCCGTATCAAAGACCAGGGCGTTGACGTCCCGGCCGTGGGCCAGAACGTGGTCCAGGCCGCCGTAGCCTATGTCATAGGCCCATCCGTCGCCGCCGAAAATCCAGTGGGAGCGTTTTACAAAGTAATCCCGCCGGGAGTGGAGGGCGTTGAGCAGGGCATTATCGCCTTTATGGGCGTCCAGGGCCTTTTCCAGAGCCTCGGCGCGAAGGCGCGTGCCCTGGCCGTCTGCGCGCCCTTCCAGCCATTGGGCCAAGGCCAGACGCAGTTCTTCGGGCAGGCGTTTCTCCCGTATGGCCTTCCCGGCCAGCTCAGCCAGCGAGGAGCGCACCTGTTCCACCCCAAGGGCCATGCCAAAGCCGTATTCCGCGCAATCCTCAAATAAGGAGAAGCCCCAGGCCGGGCCGCGCCCGGCGGCATTTTTGGCATAAGATACGGAAGGCGCGCCAGCGGCCCAGACCGTGGAGCAGCCAGCGGCATTGGAGAGCATCATGCGCTCGCCGAAAAGCTGGGTAATGAGTTTGGCATAAGGGGTCTCGCCGCAGCCCGCGCAGGCACCGGAAAATTCTTGCAAAGGCTGGAGGAACTGGCTGTTTTTAACAGTCATCTTGGCGTTCGGCGGCAGGGGTTTATAGCTGATGCGGGCAGCGGCGTAATTCCACATGTCTTCGCATTGCGGGCGCTGTTCGTCCAGGCGCCGCAGACGCAGGGCTTTGCCCTTGGCCGGGCAGGTCAGTGCGCACAGGCCGCAGCCGGTGCAATCCAGGGAAGATACGGCCAGGTGGTAATATAGGCCGTCTTGTCCTGCTGCCGGCAACCTGCGCAGGCCGGCGGGGGCATCAAGCAGCTCTTCCTCGGAAGCCAGCAGGGGGCGCAGCGCGGCATGGGGGCAGACAAAAGAACACTGGTTGCACTGTATGCAGCCTTCGGCCTCCCACACGGCCACGTCCACTGCTACGCCCCGTTTTTCGTAAGCGCTGATGCCCACGGGCCAGCGTCCGTCTTCCCATCCTTTGAAGGAGCTTACCGGAAGTTTGTCGCCTTCCTGTCGCAGCATTGGTACGACTACTTTTTCATAGAAGTCGGGGCGTTCCACCGGGATATTCATGATGGCGTCAGGGGCATTTTTCCAGGATGCCGGAACCTTGATTTTGACCAGGCCGGAGATGCCACGGTCAATGGCCGCGAAGTTTTTTTGTAGCACTTCCCGGCCCTGCTTGGCATAGGATTCCTGCACAGCCTCCTTGAGGCATTGCACGGCCAGATCCAGCGGTATTACACCGGTGAGCTTGAAGAAGGCGGACTGCATGATCATGTTGATGCGCCCGGCTATGCCCAGTTCTTCGGCTATGGAAATGGCGTCCAGGGTGTAGAAACTCACATCGTTTGCGGCAATGAAACGCTTCATGGCTGCTGGGAGTTGTTTTTCCAGTTCTTCGGCATTCCAGAGACAGTTGAGCAGAAATATCCCGCCTTTTTTCAGTCCGGCGGTTAAATCATAGAGATGCACATAGGCCTGGTTGTGGCAGGCTATGAAATCAGCCTCATGCACCAGATAGGAGGAGCGTATGGGTTTTTGGCCGAAGCGCAGATGGGAGATGGTCACGCCGCCGGATTTTTTGGCGTCATAGGCAAAATAGGCCTGGGCATAGAGCTTGGTATGCTCATTGATGATTTTCACGGCGCTTTTGTTGGCCCCGACTGTACCGTCCGAGCCGAAGCCCCAGAATTTGCAGGCCGTCTGCCCGGAGTAATCCGGCGGCGCGGGGTTTGGCGGTTCGGGCAGGGAAAGGCCGCTCACGTCGTCCACAATGCCCAAGGTAAAATGTTCACGCGGATTTTCCGCATCAAGGTTCATAAAGACCGCCTGGGCCTGGGCCGGGGTGAAGTCCTTGGATGCCAGGCCGTAGCGTCCGCCTGTTACCAGGGGAGCGTCTTGGCGGCCATAGAGGGCGCTGCGCACATCCAGCAGCAGGGGGTCTTCGCCGCCCGGTTCCTTGGTGCGGTCCAGCACCGCGATGCGCCGCGCCGAAGGCGGCAGGGCCTTGAGAAATGCCTCGCGCACAAAGGGCCGGTACAGTCGCGTATTGATGAGCCCCGTCTTTTCTCCGCGTGCGTTCAGGGCGTCCACCGCTTCCTCGATAACGCAGCAGGAAGAACCCATGGAAACTATGACCCTGTCGGCATCCGCAGCGCCATAGTATTCAAATAAAGAGTAACGTGCGCCGGTAAGGGCGTTTATCTCCCGCATAGCCTCTTCCACTATGCCGGGCAGGGCCGCGTAAAAAGGGTTCACCGCCTCGCGCAGCTGGAAAAAGACGTCGGGATTATGGGTCATGCCGCTCAGATTGGGGTGATCCGGGTTCAGAGCGCGGCGGCGGAAGGCGTCCACTGCCTCTTTATCCAGTAGTTTTTCCAGTTCCGCGTACTCCAGGACATTTATTTTCTGCGTTTCGTGCGAGGTGCGGAATCCGTCAAAAAAATGCAGGAAGGGCAGACGGGACTTGACGGCCGCCAGATGCGCCACCGCCCCCAGATACATGCAGTCCTGCACGCAGGCGGAGGCCAGGAGGGCGAATCCCGTCTGTCGTGCGGCCATTACGTCCTGGTGATCGCCGAAAATGCTCAGGCTGTTGGAGGCCAAAGAACGCGCCGAAACATGGAAGACAGCGGGCAGGAGCTCCCCGGCTATCTTGTACATATTGGGGATCATGAGCAAGAGACCCTGAGAGGCGGTGTAGGTGGTACTCAGTGCCCCACCTTGCAGGGCACCGTGCAGGGCACCGGCGGCACCGCCTTCCGACTGCATTTCCACCACATTTACGGGACGCCCGAAGAAATTTTTTTTGCCGTTGGCCGCCCATTCGTCCACAAGTTCAGCCATGGGCGAAGACGGGGTAATGGGAAAAATGGCCGCCACCTCTGTAAAAGGGTAGGAGATGTAGGCCGCTGCCGTGTTGCCGTCCATGGTTGCCGTTGCGTGTTTGCTCATGGATATTCCTTTGATTAAGTCTGGCCAGCGCTTGACGCCGGGTTGGCCGTATGTGGGTAGATCAATTATGCCGCTATACGGCACAATTGTTTCTTTTTTAGATTTTGATGCATAAGAAAAATCTTGTCAAGCACAAAAAAAGAGGTCGGGAAAAAATCAGCGGGTTGCGGGTTTTTTGAGGGTGTGTTTATAGAATGAGTTCACCCCTTGAGCGAGGCCGTCGGCCTCGCTCAAGGGGTGAAACAGTCGTGTTTAAACATCCAGGAAAACACTGATT
>JAITGZ010000128.1 GCA_031280335.1 Deltaproteobacteria bacterium
AACCTGAAACCTTTCATCTCTTCCAGCCAAACCACTGTCTCCGGAGCGACCAGAGGGCGGCTTTTTTCCAGGTTCAGCCGCCAGAATCCGGCAAAATTCCACAGGCCGGAAGCATTGGCGGGCGGGGGCGGAATAGTGCCGCGCACCGCTCCCGCCAGCGCCGGGGGCGGCCACAGAAGGAAGACGGCCAGCAAGACAAAGGCCAGTTTGCGCATTTCAGCCCCGCCGGACGCCCCATACCGCAAAAGACGGCTTCAGCGCTCCTCTTCCTCTTTTTTGGTCAATCTGTTCAGGGCGTTCACCATGGCCAGGGCGCTGGCCTGGATGATATCCACATGCGCTCCCCGTCCCACGGCGGAAAGGCCGTTTTCGCTTATGCGCACAGTAACCTCACCCAAAGCGTCCATGCCACCGGTAACGGCGTTGACCAGATAGCTTTCCAGTTTGGGCCGGCGTTTAAGCGCGGAGCAGACGGCGTTAAAGGCTGCATCCACAGGTCCGGCCCCAAAGGCTGCTTTTTGGACGCGGCGACCGCGCGCCTCCATGCTCACCGCTGCGGTGGGTTGGAGGGAGGCGTTGCCGCTCTGCACCTGCAAGCCAAGCAGAACGTAATGATCCGGAACGCGATAGACCTTTTCCAGCACCAGGGCTTCCACATCCTCGTCAAAGATCTCTTCCTTGCGATCCGCCAGTTCTTTAACCGCCGCAAAGACCACATCCACATCCCGATCCGCCAGGCTGTAGCCCATATCTTCAAGCTTGCGGCGCAGGGCGCTGCGGCCGGAATGCTTGCCCAGCACAATGAGGTTGCTGCTCCGGCCAATGGCTTCCGCGCTCATAATTTCGTAAGTTTCACGTTTTTTCATCACCCCGTCCTGATGGATGCCGGCCTCGTGGGCAAAGGCGTTATCGCCGCTCACCGGCTTGTTCAGAGGGATGGGCTGGCCGATGATATGCGAGAGCATGCGGCAGGTGGGGTAGATCTGCTCCGTAACAATGCCGGGCAGGCAATTGTAATAATCCTCGCGCACGCGCAGGGTCATGGTTACTTCTTCAATACAGGCGTTTCCGGCCCGTTCGCCTATGCCGGAAACCGTGCCCTCCACCTGTCTGGCGCCAGCCCGGACGGCGGCCAGGGAGTTGGCTGTGGCCAGACCCAGATCGTTATGGCAGTGTACGCTGAAAATGACTTTTTTATCTTGGCGCACACGTTCCATTATATAGCGCACCAGCCCGGCAAACTCCTCCGGCAGGGCGTAGCCCACAGTATCGGGGATATTCAGGGTAGAGGCCCCGGCGGCCATAGCCGTGTCAAAGGCCCGCACCAGAAAATCCGGCTCGGATCTGCTGGCGTCTTCAGCGGAAAACTCCACGTCCGGACAAAGCGAGGCGGCGTAGCTCACCTCTGTGGCGATGCTTTCCAGAACCTGCTCCGGGGTTTTTTCCAGTTTGTGCCGCATATGCAGGGGAGAAGTGGCCAAAAAAACATGCAGGCGCGGATGCGCCGCCACCTGTACCGCCTGCCAGGCCCTGAAAATATCCTCACGGTTGCAGCGGGCCAGACTGGCCACAGTGGCCGTTTTTATGGTAGCGGCAATGCGGTTTACCGATTCAAAGTCGCCGGGACTGGAAGCGGCAAAACCGGCTTCAATTACGTCCACGCCCAACTTTTCCAACTGCTCCGCCATGCGGATTTTTTCAGGCAGGTTCATGGTCGCGCCGGGGGACTGCTCTCCGTCACGCAGGGTAGTATCAAAAATAATCAGACGATCAGCCATGTTGTTTGCCTCCTCTCATGGGGCCGTTTTTAGGGCGGTTTCACTTTAAAATCGCCCTGGCGGCGGGCTTCGCGCGGTGCCGCCGCACGCGAAAAAACCCGCGCAGCGGACCGGGCAGAGCGTATCAAAGTTGAAATGCTTTAAAGCCATAACAGCAAACTCCGCCCTGGTCAAAGCCCGGCCGGCGGGGAAATTTTTTAAGGAAACACTGATTAATTCGGGGCTGCCGCCCCAAAATTCCGGCCGCCGCTGCGCCAGGGGCAATAAACTCTTGTTCTCATGGGCTGTCCTGTAGTATATGCGCCCTGTTCCGGCATAAATCCCTTTAAAGGCAAGGCGGGTAAAACATGATTGTTCTGGTGGTTAATTGCGGCAGTTCGTCTTTCAAATACCAGCTTCTGGACATGCGGGGCGCTGGCCGGCTGCTCTGTTCCGGCCTGGTGGAACGCATTGGCGAGGGCAAAAGCCCTCTGGCGCACAAGAAATATCTGCCCGGTGGCGAGGCGCGGAGCGTTAAAAAAGAAGAAAGTTACGCGGATCACCGGGAGGCTTTTCAGGCGGTGCTGGCCATGCTTACTCATCCGGAGCATGGGGCTGTGGCCAGGGTGGAAGATATTCAGGTCGTGGGGCACCGTGTGGTGCAGGGCGGCGAAGCCATGCGCAAAGCCTGCGTGGTGGGCGAGGCGGAAAAAGCCACCATACGCCGCCTTGCCGATATGGCCCCCCTGCATAACCCGGCCAATTTGCAAGGCATTGAGGTGGCGCAGACCTTCTGCCCCCACGCGCCTTCCGTGGCCGTTTTTGATACGGAATTTCACGCCAGTATGCCGCCCAAAGCCTTTCGCTACGCCATTCCAGAAAAATTTTATACGGAACAAGGCATACGGCGCTACG
>JAITGZ010000167.1 GCA_031280335.1 Deltaproteobacteria bacterium
TGACGCGCTTTCGTTCCGTCAGGGTATTTCACCTGAGTGAATGTTCCTGGTGACCAGATGCTTTGACCTTTATGCAAAATGGGCGCGGGCGCGTTTCAGGCCGTCCAGGGCGCGGCTTATCTCCGCCTCGCTCACGCAGAAGGCCAGGCGGAAAAAGCCGGGCATGCCAAAGCCGGATCCCGGCACGGCCAGCACCAGTTCTTCGGCCAGGCGGCGGACGAACTCAGTGTCATTGCCGCCTGGGGCTTTGGGGAAAAAGTAAAAGGCTCCGCGCGGTTTTATAAATTCGTAGCCCGCTGCGGTCAGCGTTTGGGTCATGACTTCGCGGCGGGCGGCGTAAACATTCAGATCCACATGCTTGCCTAGGGCGTGCTTGAGCAGATACTGCCCCACCAGAGGCGGGTTGACAAAGCCCAGGGTGCGGTTGGCCGTGATGGCGCCGGAGCGCAGCAGGGCTTTATCCGGCATATGAGGGGCCAGGGCCAGATAGCCTATGCGCTCGCCGGGCAGGGAAAGGCTTTTGGAAAAAGATCCCAGCACAACGGCATATTCGTACAGGGGCAGCACAGCGGGCACCTCCGCCCCGTCATAGGCCAGAAAACGATACGGTTCATCCGAAAGCAGAAAGATGGGGCGTTTATATTCCCGGCTTTTGCGGCGTAAAAGTTCGGCCAGGGCGGCCAGATCGTCCTTGCTGTAAATCTGCCCGGTGGGGTTGTTGGGCGAATTGATGATTATGCCCCTGGTTTTAGGTCCAAAGGCCTTTTCCAGGGCGGGCAGGTCCGGGCTGAAGTCCGCCTGCTTGGCCGGAACCGGGCGGAGCACTCCCCCGTGGTTGCTCACATAAGCCCCGTATTCCACAAAATACGGGGCGATGCATAATATTTCATCCCCAGGGTTGAGTACGGCCTTCAAAAAGGCATTCATGCAGCCGGCCGCCCCGCAGCCCAGCATAAGATCGCCTTCCTCCAGCTTTACCCCCTGTTCTTCACTCAGATAAGCGGCCAGCCGGCGCAGGGCCCAGTCAAAGCCGCAGTTGGGCATATAGCCGAAAGAAAAGGGCCGGTTCAGATTGGCTTCCAGTTCGCGCAGGCCTCCCGCCACCTCCGGAGGAGGGGGCAGATCCGGGTTGCCCAGACTGAAATCACTGACTTTATCCGCGCCGTGCTGTTTTTTCAGCTCCATGCCGGTTTCAAACATACGGCGGATCCAAGACGAACTTTCCAGCATGGCCGCACATTGGTCGGATAACACGCCCATAATTACTCCTTATCGTTTTTTGTCCGGTTTATCTCTGGGGCGCGCAGCCCCCGCTGAAATCTATTTTCTCTCCGCCAGACTCTCTTCCAGGGCCAGAGCGAAAGCTTCCAGGTCTTCTTCCGCTATGTTCAGGGCAGGCAACAGGCGCAGCACCCTTTCCTGGGTAAGGTTCAGAATAAAGCCTTTGCGCAGCAGGGCTTCCCACAAATCCTTGCCCGGCGCGGCCAGTTCTATGCCTAAAAACAGGCCCAGTCCGCGCACTTCACGGATGCTGCCGGGCAAGGCGGCGGCAATGCCCTCAAAGCGATGTTTGGCCCAAAGGCCAAGGCGGGCCGCCCGTTCAGGCAGACGTTCCTTTTCCATTACTTCCAGCACGGCCAGGGCGGCGGCGGAACATAGGGCGTTGCCGCCGAAGGTGGTGGCGTGGCTGCCGTAGTCAAAGCCCTGCGCGGTTTCTTCCGTGCAAAGCATGGCCCCCATGGGCAGGCCGTTGGCCAGGGCTTTGGCGCTGGTAAAGATATGCGGCTTCACCCCGTAATGCTGAAAGGCCCACCAATGACCGGAGCGGCCCATTCCGGCCTGTACTTCGTCAATAATGAACAACAGGCCGCGCTCTTGGCACAGATCCTCCACAGCCCGCACATAATCCCGGGACAGGGGCCTTACTCCTCCCTCGCCCTGCACCACCTCCAGCATTATGGCGGCGCAGGCCGGGCTTACGGCCGCGCGCAGGGCTTCCATATTTTCGGCCTCCACCTGCAAAAAACCGGGAGGAAAGGGCGCAAAGCCGTCTTGCAGGCGCGCCTGCCCGGTGGCGGCCAGGGCACCCAGGGTACGACCATGAAAACAGCTGGACAGGGTGATGATTTCATAGCGGTCTTCCCCCCGTACCTTGCGCTGGAAACGGCGGGCCAGCTTAATGGCCGCCTCGTTGGCCTCGGCTCCGGAGTTGCAGAAAAAAACCTTGGAGCAGTGGTTCGATGCCAAAAGTTTTTCCGCCAGGAGTACCTGCTCTTCCTGATAAAACAAATTGCTCACATGGGTCAGTTTTTCCATCTGGCGGAGCATGGCCGCATTGACCTGCGGGTGGGCGTGTCCCACCCCGGTTACGGCTATGCCAGCCAAAAGATCGATATACTCGCGTCCGTCAAAGTCCCAGATGCGGCTGCCCCTGGCCGCGCGCACCCCCACGGGGTAACGGGAGTAGGTACGGCAGAGCGTTTTTTCCGCCCTGGCCTTGATTTCTTCAAAAGATGCCGCCGGGGCAGGCCCGCAGCCGTGTAAAGATTCCATATAGGCTCCAATGCCTCGGCCCAAGGCCGTTGGTTACAGTTTGCCCGTATGCCCGAACCCGCCTTCACCTCGTCCGGTACTTCCCAACTCTTCGCTCCGGATGAAACGCGCCCGGTAAAAAGGCTGAAAGACCAGTTGGGCGATGCGGTCGCCGCGTTTGACCACATGCGTTTCAGCGCTGGTGTTCAACAGGGGGACTTTTATCTCCCCCCGGTAATCCGGGTCGATCAGGCCCACGCCCTGGGCCACGGTCAGGCCGTTTATCCCGCCCAGGCCGCTGCGGGCATATACAAAACCGGCCACTCCTTCTTCCGGCGGCTCAATGGCCAGGCCGGTGGGGAGCATGGCCCGGCAGCCCGGCTCAATG
>JAITGZ010000204.1 GCA_031280335.1 Deltaproteobacteria bacterium
ATGAACTTATTCAACTGGTAACCTTCAGCATAGGCGAAGAAGAGTTCGGGGTGGACATTCTGAAGGTGCAGGAAATCATCAGAACCATGGAAATAACCAAGGTGCCCAGGGCGCAGGAATTTGTGGAAGGGGTGATCAACCTGCGCGGCAAGGTCATTCCCATCATTGACCTGCGCCGCCGTTTCGGCCTTTCTTCCAAGGCGCACGACAAGCACACGCGGATCATCGTCATTGAAATAAGCAACATGATTGTGGGTTTCGTGGTGGATTCCGTTTCCGAGGTGCTGCGTATTCCGGCGGGCACGGTGGAGCCGCCTCCGGCAGTGGTGGCAGGCATGGACTCCGAGTACATAAGCGGTGTAGGCAAGCTGCACGATCGCCTGCTTATTCTGCTTGATTTGGACAAGCTGCTTTCCAACGTGGATCTTGAGTCTTTAAGCCAGTTATAGCCCGTCAGGGCGAGTACCCCGGCCGCCGCCTTTGCGGGCGGAGACCGGGGCTTGTTTTACTCCCGCCCAAGGGATGAACTCATTGCGCCGGTCGGGGGGTCGGGGGGAATGATTCCCCAAAATGATCTGAAAATACGGCAAGGGCGGGAGCGATAGTCTCCCGCCCTTGCTTTGAGGGATTTATGGGTCAGCTTTTGGATGAGTTGAGCGTCTTTTTTTCCCGGCCCGGTCAAATGGCGCGGGAGCGCCGCGTCAGCCGTTCCGGGCCGGGGGGCAAGGCCCGGCTGGCTGTGGAACTTATGGGCAGAGGCCGTCCTGTGGTCATTTTTGTGCGTGACGGGGCGGAGTTGGCCGAGATGCGCGCCTTGCTCGCCCTGCTTGATCCGGAAAGCGGCGGAGAAGGGCGCGAGGCCCTGCCCGTCTGGAAGCGCAGGGTGGCGCATTTTCCGCCCTACCCCACGGGTGGACACGGCAAAAGCCATCTGGCCGAACGCACGGCCGCCCTCTACACCCTATGGGACAATCCGGGCACATGCACGCTGCTTGTGCCGGACGCCCTGCTGCTTTACGCCCCGCCCCGCTCCCTGTTTGAACAGAACGTCCTGACTCTGCGCCAGGGGCAGGACATGCCCCCGGAACTTATTCTGGAACAGCTCGTGGAGTGGGGTTATGTGCGCAGCCCCATGGTGGCCGGGCATGGGGAATTTTCCGTCCGGGGCGATATTTTGGATTTGTTTTGCCCCGGTTACCAGCGCCCGATCCGGCTGGAATTTTTTGGAGATACGCTGGAAGAGCTGCGCCTTTTTGACCCGATCAGCCAGCGCTCGGTAACCGGGATGGAAGAGCTGACCATACTGCCCGCGGCAGGGCTGGTCTTTTCTCCGCTCCTGCGCCGTGAAGCCCTGGGCCGATGGGAGAAGGCGGCGGCGGAAGGCCGCCTGGATGCGGATGATCTTTACCTCCTGCGCAAGGAGCTGGAGGCCGGGGGCGCCGCGCTCATGCCGGGCGCATATTACGAAACCCCTTCCGTGATCGAAGCCTGGCTGCCCAAGGAGGCTGTTTTCATCCTGCCCGGAGAGACCGCCCTGGAAGAAAGCCTGCGCGCTGCGGCGGAATCCTGGTCCACTTTTTTGGAGGAGCAGCGCAAGGACGGGCCGCGCCTGCCGCGCGCCATGGTCATGCGTGCGGAAAGCGAAGCCGTGCGCATGACCATGGAACGGGATCGGCTGTATTTTGAGGACCTCTACGTGGGAGTAAAAGCCTGGGGCGACAAGCTGCCGGAGAGGGCGATACACTCTTTTCAGGACTTCTTCGCGCATACGCCCGAAAACGGGCTTCAGACGGCGGTTCCGCCGCACGATCCGGAAGAAAAACAAAAAAACGCCGGCGCGGGATTTCTTGAACGGCCCTGGCATTGCCTGCTGGCCGCCATGCGGGTATGGACCAGGGGCGACGCGGGCACTGTGCTGCTCAGTTTTTCCAGCGAGCGCAGCCGGGCCAAATTTTTAGACCTGGCCAAACAGGACGGCCTGATGCCGGTTACGCGCTACACTCCGGGCCGCCCCGGTCTTTACGCCCTGGTTTCTCCCTTCAGACGCGGCTTTATTCTGGAAGAAGGCGATTTTATCGTCTTGGGCGAAGATGTGTTGCAGCCGCGCTCTTCCAAAACAGCGGGACGAAGCGCCGGCGAGGCTTTTCGTGGGCTGGACCGCTACGATGAACTGGAAGAAGGGGATCTGCTGGTTCACCGGGATTACGGTATTTGCGCCTTTGGCGGCTTAAAACGCCTTGATCTGGAGGAGGTCTCCAACGATTACCTGCTGCTGCGCTATGCCGGGGACGACAAACTCTACCTGCCTGTGGATCGCCTGGGACTGGTGCAGATGTTCAAGGGGCCGGAAGGCTTTGAGCCGGCCCTGGACAAGCTGGGCGGCGGCGCATGGGCCGGAGGCAAGGAGAAAGCCCGCAAAGCCATTGAGAAGATTGCCGAAGACCTGGTGGAGATGTACGCTTACAGAAAGGTGGCCAAAGGCTATGGTTACAGCCCGCTGAACGAAATGTACAGGGAGTTTGAGGCCGGTTTCGGTTTTGAGGAAACCCCGGATCAGGCCAGAGCCATTGAAGAGGTGCTGGCGGATATGTCCAGGCCTGAGCCCATGGATCGCCTGGTCTGCGGCGATGTGGGCTTCGGCAAGACCGAGGTGGCCCTGCGCGCCGCCTTCCGCGCCGCCCTGGCCGGGCGCCAGACCGCCCTGCTCTGCCCCACCACCGTGCTGGCCGAACAGCATTACCAGACCTTCAGGGCGCGCCTGGCCGGATTCCCTCTGAACGTCGGGCTGCTTTCCCGCTTTATCCCCGCGTCCAAACAAAAAGAAACCCTTGAAGCCGCCGCGCGCGGCCAGATTGACATCCTGGTCGGCACGCACAGGATCCTTTCCAAGGATGTATCCCTGCCCAATCTGGGTCTGCTCGTGCTGGACGAAGAGCAGCGTTTCGGCGTACGGCACAAAGAAAGACTGAAGCAGATCAAAAAGAACGTGGACGTGCTTACCCTCACCGCCACCCCCATACCGCGCACCCTGCAGCTTTCCCTTTCCGGCATCCGCGACCTTTCGGTGATCGAAACCCCGCCGCCGGAGCGCAAGTCCGTGGCCACCTCCATCATTGAGCGCGATGACGCGGCTCTGCGTGAAGCCCTGCAACGCGAACTCGCGCGGCAGGGGCAGGCGTTCTGGGTGTATAACCGGGTAAACGGCCTGGAACGGGCTGCGGAATACGTGCGCAAACTGGTGCCTGAAGCCAGGGTGGGGCTGGCCCACGGCCAGATGGAAGAAAAAACGCTGGAAGAAGCCATGCTGCGCTTCTGGCACGGCGACCTGGATGTGCTGGTATGTACAGCCATTATTGAATCCGGCCTGGACTTTCCCCGGGCGAACACCCTGGTGGTGGATCAGGCGCAGATGTTCGGCCTGGGACAGCTTTACCAATTGCGCGGACGGGTGGGGAGATCCGACCGCCAAGCCTTTGCCGTGTTCATCTGTCCGGATATGGACAAGCTGCCGGAAAAATCCCGCCGCCGCCTGCGGGTTATTCTGGATATGGACTACCTTGGGGCGGGTATGCAGGTGGCCATGGAAGATCTGCGCTTGCGCGGCGCGGGGAATATTCTGGGCGAATCGCAGAGCGGACACATGCAGCGCCTGGGACTGGATCTGTTCCTGGAACTGCTGGAAGAAGCAGTGGCCAGACTGCGCGGCCGGCCGCTGCGTGAAAAAATGGAGCCGGAACTGCGCCTGGGCGTGGATGCGCATATTCCTGAAAGCTACATTGAAGATGGCCGGGAACGCCTGCGCTATTACAAGCTTCTTTCCTCCGCCGGGGCGGAAGCCCAGCGCGAAGCGGAGTTTGAACTGCGCGACCGCTTCGGCCCCATCCCCACGGAACTGGAAAACTTTTTCAGTGTCCTCAACCTGAAACGCCGCCTGGCGGACTGGGGGGCAAACTGGGCCGAAGTGCGGCCGGACCGCCTGCGCCTGCAAATCGGACGCGCAGGCGAAAACCTGGACCCGGTGGCCGTAACGGCCTGGGTGCAGGCCAGCCGCGGCCGGGCCAGGCTGCTCCCCCCCGCCGGCCTGGAATTGACCCTGCCCCAGGAAGGAAGCCTGGGCGAAAAACTGACCAAGACCTGCGCGGAACTGGCCCTGGTACTGGGTGAAACCGGAGTTAAAACGAATTAGAGCAATTTCGCTTTGATAATTTACAGTACGTTTTGAGTGAGATTGACCATTCAGGCTCCATTTTCAGATTGGACCGGGGTATCGCCTCTATTTCTGGCAGGAAGGCAATCAGGTGTACTGGTTGCTTGCCGGAGGCGATAAAAGTACGCAGAAACGCGATATTGAGCGGGCCAAGCAATTACGGCGCGAAGTCGAGGAGGCAAATCATGGTAAAAGTAAGTAAGTTTGACGCGGTTGATTATCTCGACAGCGAAGAAATGATGGCTGCATATCTGGTTGCCGCGATGGAAGACGAAAATCCTGACGTGTTCCTTGCCGCCCTTTCTGACGTGGCAAAAGCCCGAGGCATAGCTCAACTCGCCAAAGACACAGGACTTGGACGCGAGAGCCTTTACAAAAGCCTTGCGCCCGGCGCGAAGCCGCGTTTTGACACTATTCAGAAAATCACCAAGGCGTTAGGCGTTCCTTTGGCATTGAAGTCGGAAGTTGCCCATCACCCGTAAAAAATAGAGATTTTAAGGGCGCTCCCTCCGAGCGCCCTATTTCTATTTAAAACCCAACCTGCCTCCCCCCCTTGTCTTCTTTTACCAGAAAATTTTATTTTTTTACGCGCTTTTTTTGTCTGAAAAAAGTGGAAAACAGCCCTTTCCGGCGCATATTTCAGTTTTATTATAAAGTTAGTAATT
>JAITGZ010000222.1 GCA_031280335.1 Deltaproteobacteria bacterium
AAAGGCATATTTTGCCATGCCTTGCCATACACAGATGAAGCGCGTCCATACTTTAAAGCATTTCAACTTTGAGACGATCTGCCCGGCGCTTGACGGCAAAAGTGAATTTTGCCTACGCCTCACAGGCTGGCGGCGGCGCTGCGCGCAGCCCGCCGCCAGAGCAATTTCAAAGCCGCCATGCTTTAAAAATAATAGGCCAGGCCGGCGCTGAAAATGTCTATGCCCAGACGTATCATTTGTGCGTCATATAAATAATTGTAATATCTGGTTTCGCCGGTGAAAAGGAATCTGTCCGCTATTCTGGTACTGGCCTTTTTGTAATCAAAATGTGCGGCCCAGTGTTCGGTCAAATGCACCGCCCCGCCCAGGCCGTAAACCCAGGATATTCTGAAGTCCCCATAATAGCGGTCGCTTTGATTGAATAAATCATAGCGGGGGTCGTCGCCTACTTCCAGATATATGTCCCTGTCCCAATAGGCCAGGCCCAAATGCCCGTACAGGGTAACGCGCCGCGAAAAACTCATGCCCAGCTTCAGGCGCGCCCCGCTGAGAAAATTGGTCTTATAGACGGGCTGGTTGGCCATGGGGTAGGCTATGACCGTCGGCAACAGCCAAAAATCATTCGTATGAAGCTGATCGCCCTGCACCACGGTTTTGTTGATATGGTCAAAAAAGAAGTCAAAGCCAACCAGCCAGCGCAAGTGTTCGCCCGCTGCCCAGAGGTATTCGCGGCCTATGGCCACGGAGGGGGCTATGTTCGATCTTCTGTCCCCATTATCAATGTACTTGCCGCCCGTACTCAGGGTGGACCAGCTGGTGTTGCCGTACAGGCCCACGTACCAGCGCCTTTCGTCCGCGGCCTCGGCCGGGACGGAGGTCAGCGTAAGCATGACCGTTGCCGCGAGGAGGAGCGGCATGTATTTGGCTGCGTTCACGGCCTTGTCCCCCCGCGCAGGTCAAAAAACGGGGCGCGGAGGCGCCAGGCGCCGGAGGCATGGTCGTAGCCCGCGTTGATGTTGTTAAAGCTCAGGCTGCCGCCAGTGCCCTGCTGCTCAAAGTCCGCAAACGGGGTGTGGAGCCGTAAGGTGCCGGCGGCACGGTCGTAGCGGGCGTTGATGCCGTCAAAGCCCAGGCTGCCGCCAGCGCCATGCTGCCCAAAGCCCGCGTCAAGCGCCAAGGGCAGGGGCAGTATCCCGGGCAGGATGGAAGAGCTGAAGTTAGCGCTGTCCATTTGCCCGTTGAACAGGCCGATGAACAGATTGGCCCGGCCGCTCAGCCCCCCGCCCGCTTCAATGGCGCTGGGGGCGGGCGCGCCAAGCTGGTAGCCCAGGCGGCCGGCCAGGTTCAAGGTATAAACCTGGTCGGATTTTTCCGCCTGTACGTCCAGGCTTTCGTACAGGCGCAGATGCTCCGGCAGCCCCGCCAGGAGCAGGGCCTGGCCCGCGTCCACAAAAGCGGTGTTTTCCGCCTGTATCCGGCTGGAAATAAGGCTGGTCATCAGCCCGGAAGAAGTGCGGATGTCGCGCCCGCTGATGCTGGAAGGCCGGGCGGTCAGGCTCTGCTCGCCTTCAAAATGCAGGGGCAGTTTTATACCGCTTTCCGTGATGATTGATTGCAAGTTGGAAGCATATTCAGGCGGTTCCTGGCCGTCGCCCAGAAAATATTGCAGATAAGGCTCCACATTTATGTCGAGAGTGTTGATGGTCATGGGCTGCCAATCCGGCTCGGTGCTGGTTTTTTTGATTTTGTTCCCCGCGCGCGCCGTTTTTTCAGCGGCGGGCAGGGTGGGGCTTGTAAGGCGGTTCTCCAGGCGCAGGTCATAGGCGGGCAGCAGGTTCAAAAAGCGCCCGGCCTCCAGCGTAAGCTGGCCGCCGCGCAAGGCGCTGCCCCACAGGGTTATGTCCTGCCCCGCCTGTACATCCATATGCCCGGCCTGCACTGAAGAGCCGTGATTAACGGCGGCAAGATTGGCTGAGAAATCTTTGATTTTAAGCCCTATGTCGTTTTGGGCGTCCAAGAGATTTTTTTTGACGGATAAATCTATGTTGTCTCCAAAGGACAGACCGGCGTTGACGCGCATGTGTTCGGTCAGGGCCGGGGCGAACAGGGCGTGGCGCTGCGTGCGTACGCGCAGCGTATCCGCCGCTATGGAGCTGCCTTCCATGATGAAGTCGCGGGCGGATATGTTCAGTTCGCCCGCGCGGATGCTGCTGCCGTGGGAACTTTGGTCGCTGGAGTAAGCCAAGGCACCCTCGCCGCGCAAAGATATGCCTTTTATATAATCATGGGCGACCATGGTTTTGATCAGTTCCGGCATGTTGTTCAGGCTGCCGAACAGCCTGGATACGGAATCAGGTTTTTTAGCCATAGCTTTTAATGTTTCCACCTCAAGGCTGAGCTTGCCCCGGGCGTCCGCGGACCAGGTACTGTCGGTGGTTTTAAAGTCCCCTTCCCGCACGTCGCCGTTAAGGGAGAATATATCCACCAGCCCGGCTTGCAGGGCCACCCCGCGCATTTCCACGTCGTCCGCCGCGCCCAGGCTGACGTGCGCGGCCTCCAGGCGGGTTTGGGCCAGGGTTTGGGTGGTGGAACCGCCGCCGGCGTAGCTGCCTTCAAATTTTATTTTCATGTCCAACAGGGGGTTTTTGGTATCCAGATCCGTCCTGACGGAAAACTCTGTAAAGGATTTTTCAACGCTGTCGGCGGCGGAGGATAAAAAGAGCCTGCCCGCGCCGCCGGCACCGGCCATGAGTTTTATTTCTTCCACCGCGTTCAGCCTGCCCGTTATGTCAATATCACGCCCGGCGGTCATGTTGATGTTCCGCCCTTCAAAACTCGCCTGCACATTGCTGCGGGCGATGTGTTCCGATTCTTTTACCGTCTGCTTCATGCTCAAGCCGTCGGCCAGACCTATGGCCAGACCGCTGAACAGACCGGTCGCGAAGGGCAGGGCCTGCAAAAGCGTATCCTGCATCTTGCCCAAAGGGGTATTTTGTTTGATCATCGGAGCGACAAAGTAGCCTATGGTCGCGCCTCTGAACTGTCCGAAAGCCTTCACCTTTTGTTGCGGGTTGATAAAATCTATTGCTTTGGCAACTTCATTAGCAGCTTTTTTGTCGAGGGGTTCTATCAATTCGACGACCCCATAGCCAAGACCCGCAATGGATTTTCCCACGCTTTCCCCCAGTTTGCCTCCCGGGATGGAGGCCGCCTGAGCGCCGGCCGCTGCCCATATGCCGTCATTGGCGTCAGCGGTGGAGATGAAGGAAGAGAGCTGCTGAGTTATTGAGGCAGTAAGTGTGGATAAAAGCGAACCGTTGAAAAACCCCCTGACGAATTCGCCCGGGTCAAAGCTGAAGCGCTGTGTTACATCATGGTGATAATGGCGTTCCACATCCTCCACGTTTTTGGCCAGGATCACATCGGCCTGTATATTCAGATTGCCCTTGGCCGCAAGCTTGCTGCCCATGTTGAGCATGGCGCCTTCCAGGTTCAGGATCAGGTCTTTGCCGGCCGAGATGTTGGAGCGCGCATGGCGTATGGATTCATGCGCGTCCACACTGGTGGTGTTCTTGTAGCCTCTGGAGGAGTAACGCAGGCGCGTTGCGCTGTTGTATATCTGGACGGTATCAAAAACAGCGTTTTGCGCCTGTATTGCCACGTGGCCCAGTTCGCTCCTGATCTCCGCCCCGGCGTTGTAAAGCGTATTGATAATCTCCAGCAGCAAGCCGTCCGTGCCGGAAATAAGCGCTGTGGCCGCGGTTTCTTCCACATGAAAGATATCGCGATGTTTTTCGCTCTTGCCCAGCATGCGGTCCTCGCTCAGCGCCTTGGTAAGGTTGTTCAGTTCCCCGGCCTTGATCTGCGCGACCTGTCCGCTGATCTCGGCGGAAAGGTTGTTCAGGTGCCCTTCCACTTCCATAATGACCGCGCCGTCCGCATGCAGGCGGGCCATGTCTTTGTCGTTGCTTTCGTTGGTCAGTTCCCGCGCCTTGACGCGCAAATTGTCGTAGGCCGCCACCGCGCCGTAATTGTCCATACGCTCCGCTTCTATATCCACCTCGCGCCCGGCCAGCAGCGAGCCACGGCCGGGGTCAAGGGAATCCAGCGTGGCCTGGGCCAGGTACAGTTCCGGTACCAGCACCTTGTAACCGTCAACCTTTTTTTCCACATACCAGATTATATCCTGGCGCAGGGCGGCCGTCTGTTCGGGGGTAAGGGCCACGCCCACGCGCAGGTTCAGCTCCCCGGCGGCAAGGGCGGCCTGTTCGTACAGGGCGCGCATCTGCTCCGCGTCGCTGCCGATGAGGCCGTCATAGTCCAGGTAATGGCGCTGCGTGGCTTTGAGAATGGCATCCATGACCAGGCGGGTTTCATAGGCCGGGTCGCCGAGTATCCTCATGGCGTCTATGCGCGGCGTCCCCTGGCCCAGGTTTTCAAAAAAGTAGCTGCTGCCCGCAAAACTGTCGGGGTTTATAAAGCTGGCGTTGGTTTGCACCAGGTATTTGGCGTGGGGCGTTACATGGAACAGGCCGTTATGCCCTTCGGGCAGCCTTAAGCTTACCGTTACCCTGGACTTGACTTCCTGCGGCATGGCCGAGGCTATGCCCAGACCGGCCAGGGGGTTCATGCTCTGATCGTTGCGTATGCTCCCCGCCGCGATTTTAAGGCTGTCCCCGGCGACTATGGTGGAACGCTGCTTGCTGTAAACCCGCTTTTGATCCAGCCAGGTCGCGTATTCGTTGTGCCAGCTAGAGCTGAATCCCTTTTTCTTAAAATATCTGCGGGCCATATATACCTGCAGGTTCACCACCTCGCTGTAAGTCTGGTTGATCAGTTCGTCCGTTTTTACGGCCAGGTCGTCTCGTGCGGCCAGCATGGAGCTTTGGTTGATAATGCTCCTGCCCTTCAGCAGCAGGTCGCCCCCGGCGTTAATCACGGCGGCTGCGGAATCCAGCTTGGTCGCCTTAATGACAAAGCGCCCGGTTTCTCTCCAGCCGCAGACGCGTGTCCCTTTACATGCCTTGCCGCTATTCCCGGTCATGGCTATATCCGCCGGGTTGCCCGCGTTGATTTCAACCCCCCGGTTGTTCAGGCTGCCTGCGGCTATGCTGATGTCCCCGCCGGCCTCTATGCGTCCGGCCCAGTTCAGCAGGCCGCTCATGAGGTCAGGCTCAAAAGCGTAGTCTTGCAGCAATGTGGGGGCGGCATAGGCCGTCAGCAGGGGGTCGGCGTAAACGCCGCCGTTATCCTGCACCGGTATTTCCCCTTGCGTTTGCTCTATGGGCGGCGGGGGCGGGGTTTCGCCCGCCGGCTCCTCTTCCGGCATGACCACCGTATAGGCCAGGGTGGGGCGCAGACCTTCGGCATCCGGCACCGCATCCTTTATGGTTACGCTGTCCGTGCCGGAGTAGCTGATAGTCCTTTGAACGATTTTGGCCGGTTCGTTGCCGGCGCAGGTTCCGGCGGCCATGCAGGCAAGGTAGGCCGGATTGTCCACATATTTTTCCTCTACCTTTTCCTCTCCGACAATAAAAATATACCCGCTTTCGTGGATGTATTCCATACCGGGCGCGGCATCTTCAGGAAAGGCACCGTAAGGCAGCGTCAGGAGTGTTTTTTTGATGTTCAGCCGGTAAGTCGTATCGGCCTCTTCCTCCGTATCTTCCTCCACGGGCACGAAGGCGGGCGGCACAGGCACAGGGACGATGGCGGGCGCGATGTAGGGGTTGTCAAAGCGGCTTTCCGGCGCGCCGGCCGCCTGTGAGGGGGCGGCGGGCACATCGTTGCGCCCGGCCAGGGTCATGCTGCCCAGGGCGTAAATTTCGGCCTTGTAGTTGACCAGATCGCGGGCCACACGGGCCGCCAGGTCGCCCCCGGTCAGGATGGCGCTGCCGCGAAAGTTGATCAGATCCCGTCCGATTTCAAGGTATAAGTCTCCGTTAGCCAGAATACGCGCATAGTTGAACAGATCCAGCGCTTCCAGCAGGGCGTCCCCTCCGGCCTCAATGCCGCCGATGTTTTTAAGTTCCCCTCCGGCGCTCATATGCAGGCCGCCGCCGGCGGTAATGACGGACTTGGAGGCGTCAGCGGCGGAGCTGCCGTTGGATAGCCCCCCTCCGGCGGCAAGGCGCAGCTTGCCCGCGCTTTTAATGCTCCCGGTGTTGCTCAGGCTGCGCCCGGCCTCCAGCCGCGCCTGGTGATTGGCCCGTATTTCGCCTTGGTTGGTTAAATCCCGGACCGCGTTCATGCTGACCTCTTCGGCCAGCAGAACTCCGCCGCTGTTATGGCGCAGGTCGCCGCCGGCGCTCAGGCGCAGGCTGCCTATGGCCTGAATGCTCCCGGCGTTGCTCAGGCTGCGCCCGGCCTCCAGCCGCGCCTGGCTGTTGGCCCGTATTTCGCCCTGATTGCTTAAATCCTGGGCCGCGCTTATTTCAATATCTTCAGCCAGCAGCGCGCCGCCGGCGGTAAGGTCGCGCCCGGCCTGGAGCGCAAGGCTGTTTTCCACACTAAGCCTGGAAGATACGGCCACGTCCCGCCCTGCCCTTATTGTCAGGTTTTGGGCATGGACTTCGCCGCCCTGCGCCCGCGCGTCTCCGGAGGCGGAGGCCGCCTGTATGTCGCGCGCCGCCGCGTTTTTAAAGCTAATGCCGCCGTCAGCCATAATTTCAAGCCTGCCGGCTTCAGCCGTTACATCACCCGCCAGGTTTATCCCAAAGCCTTTTTGGGTGGCGAGGATGCGGATGCTTTCCGCCCGCATGCCTCCCAGGGCGGCGCTGTCAACGGCCACCGCCGCCGTTGACCCGGCGCTGGAGCTGACGCTTTTGTCTCTGTAGTCAAAACCGGCATTGCCTGAAAGCACGGCCAGTTCTTTGCCCGCATAGACGCTGCCCGCAATGCGTATGGCGTTGGAAACCAGATCGGCCTCCGAAGGGGCGTAAAGCCCGAAGCCCTCCCTGCCCACCCCGTCTATTTTTAGTATGCCCGTGGGCGAAAGGTTAAAGCTTGCCACCTCGCCCTCAAGCATGTTGGCCGAGCCGGTGATCAGGCTTATGCGCCCCGTGTTGATAAAGCCGCAGCCGTTGCAGGTGATGCCGTTGGGGTTGGCCACAATGTAATCGGCCTTGTGTCCATAAATTTCGGTATTGCCTCTGATGGCGGTGGCGCTGCCTGAGGTTACCTCGTTAAGGATGATGCGCGCGGGGCCGCCCGTGCCCAGGTTGCGGTTGAATTCAACATGCCCGCCGCTTAGGATGGTCCTGTATTCGGGGTGGTAGCTGGCCAGATTCAGATTATTGACAATGAGCCCGGCCTGATCAACGTTGAACTCCAGAAAGCTGTTGCGCGAAACCCCGCCGGCGGTGGGGGCGTTTATTTCCAGCACGGGGATGCCGCCGGAGGGCGTGCCCAGGTGTTCCTTGCCGCCCCGGCCTTGGTCCGGCACAATGGCCGCACGGGTCAGCGGCGGAAGAACGAGATAAAAAAACACAAGGAGCAAGGCGGGGGTGATGAATCGTAAAAAGGGATAAAATCCGTCCAAGAGATTGACTGATAAAGATATGCCGCCGACTGAATATTCACGCATATCAGCTCCCTTTTTATCGGTTGACTTTTGTCTATAATTTTAGATAGTTTTGATTATTATAAACGTTCTTTTTTTGAAAAGCAAAATATTTAAAAATCAATGCCGGGACAAATTAACCTTGATTGGCTCTAAAAGTCGCCTTTAAGGCCGGCATAGAGATAAAAGGCCGCCTTTTCTTCCATCCATTCTCTTTTTCTTATAACGCGGGCATAGGAAGCGGCCGCTTCAAACATGCCGTGGTTAAAGGATATTTTGCCTCCGGCCCCGGCGAGCTTGCGCGTTTCCGCCCCCTGTTCGAGTTCGCGCGGCGTTACCTGCCCGTAATCCACGAACACTCCGGGCTTCAGGGCGCGGGCCAGGGCATGTTCGCTGTTCATGAGGCGGTCCAGGCTCAGGGTAAGGTCGTTTCTCACCACAAAACCGCTGTCTCCCTGTTCGCCTTCGTCTTTAAAGCCGCGTACGGAATATTCGCCGCCTATATAAAAGGCTTCGGTGGAAAACAACGCTTCCCGGCTGTACTGGCCGTCAAAGGAGGCGGCCAGGGCCAGCGGGCCGAAATGCCAGTTGGAAAAAACGTATAATTTTCCGGCCTTGTACTGCGCTTTGGGGGTATAGGGCGAAGCGCGGTCGTCAAAAGCCCCCAGAGCGCGCAGGCCGTGCGTTACCCCGGGTTTGACGTAGAGCAGGCCGTTTGGAAAATACAAGGTCAGCGGCAGATCCAGGTTCAGCAGGGTCAGGCGGCGGCTGGAGCTTGTGTTTT